>NZ_LWGG01000619.1:0-39522 GCF_001635365.1 Oleiphilus sp. HI0128
GGCGCCTGGGCTACGTATTCTTCTATAACTTCGACAAATTTCTCGATGACCCAGCTTGGTTGTTTAGAATCTGGGAAGGTGGAATGGCCTTTCATGGCGGCTTAATCGGTGTGATGTTAGCCATTGTTTTTTATGCACGAAAGATTGGCTGCACTTTTTTTCAACTATTGGACTTTATCGCGCCTCTTGTGCCAATAGGTTTGGGTTTGGGACGAATCGGAAATTTTATTGGTGCAGAATTATGGGGCAGGGCGACAGATGTTTCTTGGGGAATGGTATTTCCAAACGACCCGGAGCAATTGGTTAGGCACCCTTCTCAGCTTTATCAGGCAGGGCTTGAAGGGCTGATGTTCTTTTGTATTTTATGGTTTTATTCCGTTAAACCCAGGCCTGCGGCATCGGTCTCGGGTATGTTTATGATCTTCTATGGAATTTTCCGCTTTGTTGTTGAGTTCGTAAGAGAGCCTGACGCACATATTGGTTTTGTTGCCTGGGGTTGGCTGACGAAAGGTCAACTACTGTCATTCCCGATGATATTAATAGGTGTGGGTTTTATTTGGTATGCCTACAAATTTAACTCCGATAAACTATCGCACCGAGCATAAACTAGAAAATAAAAAATTGAGAGAAGCATATGAAGCAGTACTTAGCGCTTTGTCAGCGTATTATTGATGAGGGTGTGTGGGTAGATAATAAACGTACCGGAACGCGCTGCCTGACCCTAATCAATGCTGACCTGGAGTATGACGTTGAGAACAATGTATTTCCGTTAATTACCACTCGCAAAAGTTACTATAAAGCAGCCATTGCAGAACTTCTGGGTTATCTCCGTGGGTATAGCAGTGCTGCGCAATTTCGCGAGATCGGCTGTAACACCTGGAATGCTAATGCCAATGAGAATGAAGCCTGGTTGAATAATCCGCATCGTAAAGGTGAGGATGATATGGGGCGAGTATACGGCGTTCAGGGCCGGGCGTGGCAAAAGCCGGATGGCACGCCATTAGACCAGCTTAAAAAGATCGTCGATAACCTTTCGAAAGGGGTCGATGACCGCGGAGAAATTCTAAGCTTCTATAACCCGGGCGAGTTCGAAATGGGTTGTCTGCGCCCTTGCATGCATACGCACACATTTTCTTTGCTAGGGGATACACTGTATTTGACTAGTTATCAGCGTTCTTGTGATGTGCCGCTGGGGCTGAATTTCAATCAGGTTCAGGTCTATGTTCTGCTTGCTCTAATGGCACAGATCACGGGGCATAAAGCCGGTAAGGCTTACCACAAAATAGTCAATGCTCATATCTACGAGAACCAGTTAGAATTGATGCGAGATGTGCAGCTAAAGCGTGAGCCTTTCGCTTCTCCGAGACTAAATATCAACCCTGATATCAAGTCACTCGAAGACCTTGAAACCTGGGTGACGACCGCTGACTTTGAAGTCGTCGGCTATGAGTCGCATGACAGTATCCAGTACCCTTTTTCAGTTTAAATATATATCGAGTAGGAAGAAACAATGAAGCGCTCCATGATCGTCGCGATGGCAGAAAACCGAGTTATCGGCATTAACAACAAGCTGCCTTGGTATTTGCCCAATGATCTTAAGTACTTTAAACAAGTGACGATGGGCAAGCCGATTCTAATGGGGCGTAAAACCTATGAGTCGATTGGTAAGCCGCTTCCAGGTCGATGCAATATCGTTATAACGCGAAATGAAAGCTGGTCGGCTGAAGGCGTGAAAGTCGTGCACTCTCTTGAGCAGGCTTTTGATTTAGGAGAGTCGGTTTGTGATATTGACGGTCAGTCGGAAGTGATGATCATTGGTGGTGACCAGATCTATCAAACGAGTCTGCCGGATGTTGATCGTATCTATCTAACGAAAGTTCATGCAGAAGTCGAAGGCGATGCTTATTTTCCCGAAGTCGATTGGACTCAGTGGCGTGAAATTGGGCGGGAAGATTTTGAAGCCGAAGGGCCGAATCCCTATGATTATAGTTTTATCGTTTTGGATCGTAAGTAAAAAGAAAAGGACTGAACTTCTGCTCAGTCCTATGTTTCGTCGAGCTTAATCCAGCATATCCAAATTACGAACACCACCTTTATCGGCGCTTGTTGCCAGCATGGCATAGGCTTTCAAAGCGCTAGAGACCTTTCGCTCGCGATGCTCTGCTGGTTTCCAGGCTTGCTTGCCTTTCTGCTCCATTGCTTCACGTCGAGAGTTAAGTACCCCTTCTTCCAAGACAACATCAATTGAGCGATTAGGGATATCGATCTTGATTTTGTCGCCGGCTTCAATCAATGCGATAGCGCCACCGGCAGCTGCTTCAGGGGAAGCGTGGCCAATTGATAGGCCAGAGGTACCCCCTGAGAAGCGACCGTCGGTTAACAAGGCGCAAGCTTTACCTAGGCCTTTTGATTTCAGGTAACTGGTTGGATACAACATTTCCTGCATACCCGGGCCACCTTTAGGGCCTTCATAGCGAATAATAACCACATCGCCCTCAACTACGTCATCATTAAGTATGCCTTTTACTGCGGAATCCTGGCTTTCGAAGATAACGGCTTTGCCTTCAAACACGAGAATAGAGTCATCAACGCCAGCTGTTTTTACCACGCAACCGTCTTCAGCGATATTGCCGTACAAGACTGCGAGTCCACCCTCTAAAGAAAATGCATTTTCTAATGAGCGGATACAACCGTTAGCGCGATCACCGTCCAGTGTCGGCCAGCGAGTCGATTGACTAAAAGCCGTTTGGGTTGGAATGCCAGCAGGGCCAGCTTTAAAGAACTCGGCAATTTCTGGATCATTATTTTGCATAATGTCCCATTTTGCTAGCGCTTCTTTCATTGTCTTACTGTGGACCGTTGGCAGGTCGGTATGCAGAATTCCGGCTCGATCTAGTTCGCCCAGAATAGCCATGATGCCGCCAGCTCTATGAACATCTTCAATATGATATTGAGGAGAGTTCGGTGCAACCTTACATAACTGAGGGACGCGTCTGCTTAGTTCGTTGATGTTCTTTAGGTCGAAATCTAATTCCGCTTCTTGAGCCGCTGCCAAAAGGTGAAGGATGGTATTGGTTGAGCCGCCCATGGCGATATCAAGCATCACAGCGTTTTCGAAGGCTTTATGGCTGGCAATTGAGCGTGGTAGAACTGATTCGTCATCTTGTTCGTAATAGCGGCGTGTAATGTCTACGATGCGGTCTGCAGCATCAAGGAATAGCTTTTCACGGTCTGCATGAGTTGCCAATGTTGTGCCGTTACCTGGTAAAGATAGACCAATAGCTTCAGTCAGACAATTCATTGAGTTAGCCGTGAACATGCCTGAACAAGAGCCGCATGTTGGGCAGGCGCTGCGCTCATATTCTGCAACCGTTTCATCATCAGCGCTATCGTCTGCAGCAATGACCATGGCATCGACCAGGTCGAGCTTGTGTTCCGAAAGCTTGGTTTTACCTGCTTCCATTGGGCCACCCGATACGAAGATAACCGGAATGTTCAGACGCAAAGCAGCCATTAACATTCCCGGTGTGATTTTATCGCAGTTGGAAATGCAAACCAGTGCATCGGCACAGTGAGCATTCACCATGTATTCAACCGAGTCGGCAATCAGCTCTCTGGAAGGTAGGCTATATAGCATGCCGTCATGACCCATCGCGATACCGTCATCGACCGCGATGGTATTAAATTCTTTTGCAACGCCTCCTGCTTTTTCTATCTGGCGTGCTACAAGTTGCCCCATGTCTTTAAGGTGGACGTGACCTGGAACGAACTGGGTGAAGGAGTTTGCAACAGCGATAATTGGCTTTTCAAAATCTTCTGTTGTCATCCCGGTGGCACGCCATAATGAGCGTGCTCCCGCCATATTTCTGCCATGAGTAGAGGTTTTTGAGCGATAGGTCGGCATCGTTGGTCTCTTAAATAATCGTTGTTAGAAAGAAAAATCTGAAGCAGGCAGCATAGCAAAAAAAATGCATGCTGGCACCAAATGGCGAATCTTCAATACGAAACTATAAGATTGGAAAAATCAGTCTATGCTTACTTAAAAGCCAACCGTGAATACCTGAATAAACTATGAAACTGCCGCTGTTACCGCTCAATGCTATTGTCTGTCCGCAAGGTCGTATTCCTTTGCAGATTTTTGAGCCGCACTATTTAGATATGATTGCTGATTCGATGAAGCAAGGCGAAGGCTTTGTGGCAGTGTTGATGTGCAGTGAAAATGCACCGACTGAACACGTGCGAGAAGGGCAGTTCTATGAACTTGGCACGCGTGTTCAAATTGTAGATTTTGGCAAGACGCCTAGTACCGGGGTGTTAAATCTGACGGTTGAAGGTCTGGAACAAGTCAAACTATCCTCACTTGAAGAACGTGAAAATGGCGTCTGGTATGCCGAGCTTGAGGCTATTGGTGAAGAGCAGCATATTGACTTGCCCGAGGAGTTTGATGAGCTGCGTGTGGTACTGCAGGCTCTGGTCAAACACCCCTTTGTTCGCGATTTGAATATGGATATTGATTATGAAGATGGGCGCCAAGTAGGCTGGCGCTTGACTGAGTTACTGCCGCTAGGCAATAAACAGAAACAGCATCTTTATGAAATGAGCGACCCGCTTCAGCGTCTGCAAGCAATCTCTCGTCAAATTTCTGATATGGTTACTTAGGCCGTATAAATCTTGAGTCTTGATCAGACGGCTCTGCGTTTAGGGGCGTAACTGGTAAGCCTGCAAGGCTTCTGGAAAGAAATAAAGCTGATAGCCAATTAAGATGCCGAGCCATAGACAAAGTGCTGTCATAACCGCTTTCTTTTCAACAGTGATATCTCGACGGTTCGCGGCGTCATAAGCTTGGTGAGTGCTATATAACACTCTACTAATTCCACAAATCGCTAAACCTAGCGCTATGCCCCCAACAATATCAGACAACCAGTGAACGCTGAGCATAACCCGGCTAAAAGCGATCAGAAACATCGGCACAAAGAATAGCAAGTAGCACTGCCAGCGTTGGGTCTTGGGTAGCTGTTGGGCAATAAATGCTGCAATCAGGCCGTAGAAAACGGTTGAGCCTGAACTATGGCCACTAGGGTAGGCATATGAAACAGGCGGTGAGAGTACTAGTTCAGGTCGGGCAATACTAAATACTGCTTTTAGTGTGTGTGTAATTGCCGCAGTACTTAAGCCGGAAATCACCAGTAAAGTGGAGGCTCGGAACTGCCTTAGATAAAGCATCAAAGCGATGAGTGTTATAAAGGAGGCATACAAAAACTTTTCATCGCCAAGCAGGGTTAGATGGATAAATATCCGAGAGCTGATATCGCTGACAAAGGTACTGATGTTGCGCAGCTCAGCGCCGAGTTGAAGTACGCTGGCATCTAGTTGGCTTAGCAAGCCTGTTCGTAAAACCAGAAAGCTCCAAATAATAAAGAATAAGCTTGATCCTATGAATAAACTCAGTGACGCAAGTGGAAACTCATAGTCCTTTGATGACGTGTTTTGGCTTTTGTTATTGCGCAATAGCGCCGCATAGATGCGAGATCCATGCTGAAGGTTAAGGCTGGCATAGCGAAAGCTGAGAGTGATAATGAGCAGCGCAGCAATTAGAGAGAACAAGGCCGGATAAAAGTTACTTGGCAGAACCAGATGGACGGCACTGCCAGTCAGGTAGCCAGGCAAGATATAAAACGGTGCCCAAATGGTTGCCGAGAGGGCATTGAAGACAGTGAATCTGGTTTGAGACATTCCAAGCATTCCTGCGACAATAGGAATGACTGGACGAATAGGGCCGATAAAGCGGCCGAGCATAACGCTTTTCCCACCGTGCTTATGGAAGAAACGCTCACCAGACTGAAGTGTTTTAGGGTAGCGGGAGAAGGGCCAAATGTTTCGCAAGCTATCTTTAAAATAATGACCAAGAAAAAAGCTGATGCCGTCTCCCAATATGGCACCGAGAAAGCCCGATAATAAAAGCCACTCAATAGGTAGATTAATGTGACCTGCCAAGGCTGACACAAGAAAGAGCAGCAATACGCCGGGTACGATTACTCCTGCAAGCGCCAGAGACTCAATAAATGCAATAAGTAAAACAGCCACGAAAACCCAGTTTGGGTTTAGTTCAAGCCATGCAATAAGGGGTTGGAAATCAGATTCTGTCATTGTGCCGGGTGTAAGTGCGAATAGTATTGAAAGATGTGCCGGGGTAAACAGACTTAGCCTCGTTGGGTCACTTTACACACTAATGACAAGCGAGACAAATTGTCAGAAGTCTTGAGCTTTCGCCAATAGAGGGGAGAAAGCTGTAAACAACGAACTTGTCTGTTTAGTGACTATGCAGGCAGACGCGGTTATGGCCGTTTTTTTGTGCTTCGATCAAACCAATCTGAGCGTTCTCAATTAATTTCTTTGCTTCGCCATCTCGATCGCCTGAGCAGTCATCAGGTATATAGGTTGTGCAGCCCAGGCTAACCGTAATTGCATCAACCACTGGCCAGTTGCATTCCTCTATGGTGCGTCGAATTCTTTCCGCAATAACTAAAACGCCCTCTGAAGGTGTGCAAGGTAAGAGGAGGTAAGAGGTCTGCTTTCCATCAAAGTAGTCGCTATCTCCTGCGCGAATCATTGCTTTAAGTGTCTCTGCAAATCGAGCAAGAAGGTCGTTTGTATTTGGGAGACCGTGCATGTCTTGAATTTGAGGGAAGTAATCGACTTCAAGGGAAACCAGAGAAAGGGGTTTGCCTGTTCGGTCAGCTCGGCACATTTCTTTTTTAAGGGTATCTCTCAAATGGCGGTAGTTATAAGCTTTAGTTAGTGGGTCATGTATCTCAAGTTCTACCAGTGTGCGACTGCGTTTCTGATGAAGCTGAGCATAAGTACTTGTTAGCCCCATAAATAATGCAAAGCTGGTTGCAAACTCTAGTGCTGAGATGATGCTGCTGGCAAATAGCAGTAGCAGTGAGTAACACACACCCATCACCACGTTGAATATGCTTGCTTGGCGATAGGGAAGGCATAGATAACAAAGAAGACCAATCGGAAATATCCAGTGCTTAAGCTCCTCAGGGTGTTCGCCTGCATTGGCGAAAATGCTGAGAACAGATATAACACCTACAGCGAGACAGGCTTGCTTGAGGTATTTGGCTTCGGGGGAGAACTTGGCGTAGAGGCTTGTGCTTAAATAAACGATGCTTAGAAGTGTTGCAACGTAAACGAGCTCATAGAGACCGTAGCGATAATTTTGTATACCAAGCACAACCATAGCAATTGCGCCAAGCAGAAATAATGTGGCAGTAAGACGGGTTTGAAGCTGGATTTCAGAGAACATTATTGTGCTCCTTCTGCATTGGCTGGCGTTGCGTCTTGGGGCAGCTCATCGATGTCTCGATAGATGTGTGTTCTATTAATACTGGTAGCTTGTGTTTCTGATAAGGCATGGCTTGCCCGGCCTGTTATGGAGGTACTGTCATCGCCGATATTTAAGCAGGACACGCCAGCACTAACGGTAATACTTTCTCCATGAATCTCAATTTCTTTGCGGACTTTAAGTCGCAGGCTGTCTGCTATCTTGACTGCTTGAATCGAGCTGGTATGAGGTAAGACGATAAGAAACTCATGATGTTCCCAAAGGTAGTAACTGTCGAACAAGCGAAGGTTGTTATGGAGCAACTTGCCAATGGCAATCGTGACAGCATCTTGTTCTTTAGGGTTTAGTTTGGAAAGACATATTTTGTCAATTGCCAACGCGGCTGTAGACAATTCACTGCCTTCACGTTCACTGCGTTGAATTTCTTTTGTCAGGTCATCATCTAGATGTTCTTTGGTGGCTGCTTTGGTCAGGTTATCTGTACGACGCAGTGGCTTAAGCTGTTTTCGTCTTAGTTCTCTCAAGTAAACCAGGCAGCAGCTCATGCTTAGGTACAAAAGGTAGCTCATAGTATTTTGAATGTTTTCAAACGGAGAGCCGCTAGCATTCAAAGAGGCCAGGGCAAATACTGAGAATATCCCGACAAGCCATAGGGCAGGTTTGAATTCATAGAAAAAGAACAGCAATAAGGGAATGAAATAGGTCCATGTTTTAAAGTCTTCCAGGCCTGTCATTAAGCCTATTAGGGCAATGCAGGCGAGAGCCAGAGAACTGTGTTTAAACCAGATGAAGCTCTCTTTATCGGCATTTCGGTTTTTACTTTGCCACTGGTTTACAATGAGTAGCGCACACAGAACACCGATGCCGCAAGCGCTGATCAATTGCCCCTGAAAGAGCAGGGCGAGCGCTAAGGTACCTGCCAGAATAAGGGCATATAAGTAGGATTTTGAGTTAATAAGTAGTTGGTGGTCAGAATGTGCCATGTTGAAAATGTTGCTCGTTATGTTCTGGTCGTTGGCTCGCCAAAGCCTTGTGGTGTCTTTCCTTGCAGGTAATATGCAAAGGCAATTATTTCAGCTATTACCCGATATAGAACTTCGGGGATTTCTTCTCCCAGTTCTAGTTTAGACAAAATGCTGACTAATTCACTATTTTCGTATAAAGGTATGCCGTGCTCTTCGGCAATGCGCATTATTTCCTCAGCGAGCTCATTCTCACCTTTGGCAGTAAGTTTGGGCGCTGAAACTTCATCGTACTTGAGCGCGATGGCTCTTGTTTTCGAGCTGGTTTTGTTATTGTTGTTCATGCTTGAATATCTACCAGGCTTTGTGTCAACTTGGTGGCCTGTTGTTCTGGTAGGCCTTGTTGGCAAATAATATCGCCTACTTCTAGGCCTAGCTCTGAAAGCTTTTCCTTAAAATGTTTGCTCTCCCTTTGCGCGAGCGCGAAAGTATCGGCTTGATCTGCCCAGATAATGGATGAAATAGAAGGAGGGAGCAAGCTTACTTGAATATATATTGCTCCCAGGCCTTCTAAGTCGAAGGATAGTGATATTTTCCACTGCAATGCTTTGTCCTCAGATTCCTCTTCCTGGTTCTGAGTGGCGCTTTTTTCCTTATCGAGTCTCAGGCTGAAGGTGGTGACCCCTTGGTTGACATTCACCACGGGCAATTCAAAAAACCATGATTGAAGTGTATTGCCGTCACTGGTTTGGCTTTGAAAGAGGCTGTTCAACTGGTTGAACTGAATACGATTAAGCATTCCGGCAAGTATTTTCAAAAGCTGCCCGGTAGAAAACTCTTGCTCGGCAAAAAGAGCTTTGGCCTTCGCTGTTGTGTCGGACTGGATGCGCGGAAAATTAAAGGGAGTTGTTAATAGTTCAGGCTCTAAAAGGCTGCCAAGGAGTTTCTCTATCGCCTGGTTTTGTTCGCCGCTGCTATTTGCGGCAGGTAATAAGTTTCGGCTAATGCCTAGCAGGGTCGCTTTTAAATCGCTTGATATTGTCTTGTCTTGGCTTGGATCGGCTGCCGTGTTGCTATGTTGCTTTACAAGTTGCTGCAGCATGTCTAGTGCTTGCTTCGTGACTGCAGAGCTTGTTTGGTTGGTATTTTGAGGAGAGGGGGTTCCAGAAAGCGGGTTATTGGCAGTAGGTTTGGTCTGGTCTGCTTGCGCTAATGCTATTTTGTTCAAGGTTTTGAGGTTTTGGAGTTGCTCGAGTATTTGTTGTTTGTTGGTGGTGTTACTGAGCTGTGACTCCATGAAAAGACCGCTGTGTTTTAAGGCGTTTCTAATTGTGTCAGGAGAGCTTAGAGTGTCGCCTTGACGGCTGGCTTGAGAGATCTGCTCTGCGTGAGGAAGAGATTTGATCAGTGTTGCGATGCTTTCTAGCGCAACTTTTCGAGTAAGCGGCGATGAGCCTTGTGTAGGGGAGAGCTGGGTTTGTTGAGCGCTGGCTATCTTTGTTTGATTTTGAGAAATGGGCGGCGTTTGCGAAGTCGCTTTACTCATCTCATTCAGGGCAGCGAAGCCGGTACCAAGAGACAGTTGCTTCGGTAGCAGTTTTGCTAAGGTGCCTAATAGTATTTCGGTATTGATGCTGCCTTTGTCTGCTGGGATTTGAGCTGTGCTTCTATTAGTCGGACTGACAAGGATCAAAGCCTTGCTCTGTTTTGTTGATGAGCTTTCAAGCTTGACTAATAGCGTCTGACCTATCTCTAAAGGAATGCTGCTGGTGGTTGTGACAAGTTTGCCATTAATATTGAGTAGCCATTCTTTACTGCTGTGAGTGTTTACTGTGGCTGCTTTTCCTTCGATTACCGGCTGTTCCTGGTTAGTTTTGGGGGGGGGTGCCTGAACAGTTGCCTGGTATTGCTTACCGGGTACCAGTTTAAGCTCTTCAATGCTGGTAATTTGTGATCTAGAAAGAGTGCTTGTACCTTTGCTGACGACCTCTGGCGTTGACGGTGGTTTTGGTGTGATGTCCATGACGTTGCTGTATCCCAGGTGCTGCCAGAATAAATCTCGATTGGGACAGGGTTTTATTGTGAACAGGCTCCCAATCAAGACGCTTATAGATTATTTCACAGATTATCCCAGATATAATGGAGACGCAAAAAATAGAATTACGGAAAGATATTCCTGATGTTTTTGAATAGTGTCTCAGGAAATAGAGTGGTACATGGATTAGCTCATAGGAAATTAGGGTGTTATGACAAAGCAGGCATTTAAATTATTTCTCGCTTGGTGTGTTTCAATCGTTCTGGCAGGTTGCGAAGGGCGAGTGGCAGAAACGGCACCAGAAACAGTAGACGATACTTCACCACCTTCTACTCCGGGGCAAGATTTTCAAGATGTTGCTATCGACGAAACTTTTTTCTCTCGCCCGTCTGACGAGGTGAGTGACAGTTTGGGCTTATATTCCTTCAGTGCTCCAGAAACAGAAAGTTCGACGATTCAGCATGAGGCAGTTTTTTCCTCTGAATCAGGAATGATCTTGAGCCTGAATACTTCCGATAGCAATGGAGCCAAGCCGGATATTTCAATCTTGGTGAGTACCGATACCGTCTATAAAGTTGACCATGAAACGAATGAACTCAAGGCTATCAATCACTTTAAGAATGAAATATGTGAGATTCATCCAAAAGAGCTAGTCGTCTCTTCTCTTTCTGATTCCGGTACCGGTACCGTTGAGACCTTTTCGGTTAGGCATGCGGAGTCGGTTTATGTTGTGACCGCAGTCGATGAGGAAGACGGTTCAGCGTGTGAAAACATGGATGCAAGTCGAACATATTATGAACTACCCTTAAACTATCAGTTCGATGCTTCGTTTACAGACCCCTCTCTTACTGATGAGTTGCTTATTGTTGATGAAGCTCAGGCTAAAGCAAAGTTAGTGTTTGGCTGGATTGATAACCCGGATAATGCAGGGGAATATATTTTAAATTATGGTTACCTTGGTTATAGCTTTGCGCTGAGGAAGTTAGAGTTTTTTGACCAGGACAGGAATTCTGTATGGTCGCAAACCAGAGAGCTTGCTTCCTACCCATCAATTGACGCGAATGGGTTTACGTCTCCATTTTATCTCTTTGATGTACGTACCTTGGATAATTATCAATACCTGGTCCAAATGAATCAGGATATTTTTGTTGTCGATGCAAGCACAGAGTTTTTTGCAAAGACTCAGAGTGATGTCGGCACAATATTGACCGATCGGATAATAAATATCGGCAGCTATGCTCCTTATATCGCGGGGGGTGTCGAGCCAGGGATTTATGAAGTAGAAGCGTATCATGATGATGATGACTTAGTGATCATTGATGAAGGGAAGATTTTTACCTACCCATTTTTACAAAACCAATTTACGCCTGATAGCGTCAGTCATGACTACCTTGTTGAGACAAATGACGGATTTATCTATCAGGAACAAGCACACAGACGCAAGAAAACGTTTTCACAATTCGACTATCAGCGCTGTGACGAAGAGGATGATGCTTGTAATGCCGCTCATGATGTCACGGCTTCTTCCTGGCAGTTTATAACGGATTGTGATGCCGATCTCGGCTGTCAGTTGGAGCAGGATGTTGCAGACTTGTGTGAGACTCAAGAAGAACATGATGTGAGCCAGTCTGGCAGAAATATTTGTTCTGCCGAGTTTTTTGAGCACTTGGGGGAGTTGAATAATACAGAGAACGATGCCCAGTTCGTTGGTTATATGCAGTACTTGGCAGATTCCTTGAATAAGTATGAAGTGAGTATTTTTGAAGACAGCTTGTTGTTATCTGCATCAATGCTCGAAAAAGATCTGATTGTTCGTTATTTTTATAAGCAGTCTTTGTCAGCGCCAAAATCAGTACGTGAGCATGTTATGTTTGGTGCTGAATCAGATCTATATGCTCTGGAGCACTTTGTTGAAAATAACAACGTATATATCAGTGCTTTGATTCCAGGAGCGGTGAGAAGTAATGAGTGTTATAAAAACTACCTTCGTGTTGAGTGTGACCTGGGTTCCCAAGAAGGTGGTGGGAGTGACCGATGTACGGGGGCTGATCTGGCAGAGGGTACGTGTTTCTCTTCTTTTACCGAATTTGAATCTACAGCACTGTTTTGCACTCCTAATCAGGTATTAACTAGAGTATGTGCTGATGCTAGTCTTGACTCAGGCTCAATTCGTACTGAGGCAAGCGATGAAGATGGTAAATGGGTGCGAATGCTTGACCTGAGTGGTGACGAGGCTGATAGGCAGACAGTATATCTATTGACGTCCTCGCATCAGGAAGCGCTTGATGAACAGGTTCTTGATGAAGGACGCTTGCTGACACCTACCTTGTATGAAATTGACGATAATGATGGCTCTCTTGGCTCAGAGCTTGGCGTATTGAATGATGTTGTTGAGACGGTTATTGGCGGAGTGCTTTATCAGAAAGCGAGTGGCGCTGAACCGTTGTTTGAGGGCTTGCTGGATGTCCTTTCTTATGACGTGTCTGTCTCGGAGGAAGAGGGTGCTTCAGGTCAGGAATTACTTAGTCGTCATTCCAAGTATGCTATTGTTAATACCTTGAGTGATGATAATAGTGCTGTTTCGGTACGTCAGACTCCAAGGTTGGCGGAAACAGTCTTTAAACGATTTGACACTGCGCCAAAGTCAACGGGTTCATCTGAATAGACAAAGAAAAATATTTCAAGTTCAGAATAGGTAGTCCGCGTCTTCATGAGTGGTGTAGTGAGCTATCACTGGTCTGAAAGGGGGCTTATCTTGAATAGAACGTCAGGCTACTTATTAGCGCTCTGTGCTGGAGTATCTTTGGGTTGGCTAGCGCAGCAGTTCTGGTTTGCTGGTCTCGATCAGCAAGTTTCCAGCTCTCAGAGAGATTTGCTTCGAAATGAGCAGCGCCTAAAAAACTTGCGCTCAAAGGAGCAGAATTTAAAGAAACCGGCTAGCCTGGATTCTGTTGACAGTACTTCTACAAAAACCGAAATGACCGATATCGAGCTTCTTGCCGATCAGCTTGAGAATAAGGCTCAGCTATCCGAGACTGACTTTCAGGTCATTTTTAGTGTTGCCAAGCAAAAACTTGCTCAAGGTAATGTTCAGGACGCAATAGTCTACTTGTACGATTTGCGTCTACTGGTGGACTCTCAGTTTGAAGATGCCTACCTGAATGGTGTTCAAGACTTTGTGCAACATCTGGAGCAAACGCTGGAGAAAGCTGGTGAGCATGATTTATTAATTGCGAGCTTTAGGCAGTTGGTGAGTTTTCAGCCAGAGTATACCCCCTATTATTTATCCCTGGCTCACTGGCTAATTGTCTCTGAGGAGTGGGATGAGGCTGAACTAAGCCTTGTGTCAGCAAGGCATGACCTTAAATATGGCGAGGAGGTTCAGCTATTGGAAAATACCATTGCTGAACTTAGAGACCGTTCTAGTCAGTATATCGTTCCCTTGCAAACTATTGGTGAGCACTATTTGCTTGAGCTGCTTGTTAATGACGAGCACAGTTTGTCGCTAATGATTGATACGGGTGCTTCAATGACTGTCGTGAAGACAGAGTTTGTTCAAGAATATTTGCCTAGCCTTTTAGATGAGGCAGATGAGCTGCTGCTCAAGACCGCCAATGGCTCCGTCAAAGGGAGCAAAGTGCAGGTGGGTCAAGTCTCGCTTGGAGGATTATCAATGGGGGATGTTACTTTGGGAGTTTTGCCCTTATCTGACTTTACTTATGATGGGCTTTTGGGGATGGATATTCTCAAGCGTTTTGAGTTTAAAATTGACCAAGAAAATCAACAGCTGGTGCTGAATCCCCAGCTGTAAGTGTGTCGCTTAATTAGTCTTTAGATCTAGATAGCCCTTCTGAATTGATGTCTCAAAAGCTTTTGCTCCTTCAGCAAGCTCTTCAAAGCGAAGGCGCAGGGTTTTGAGTTTTTTTAATTCCTCGGCACTCGGTGAGTCATCAAGATCATCATATTTTTTTCCTAGTTCATACATGAACTTTAAATAAGCTGCCCGGCTCTGGGCCACGATATTGACGATGGGTTTTAAATCGCTGGTAGAAAGTGCCTCGATTTCAGGATTAATAATCTCCCTATTCGACTTCCGATACAGCTGCTCGTAGTGCAGCATCAATCGATTAATATCTTGTTCGTCCATTGTCTTAGTCCTGTGTAATATAAACGAGTGATTGGCTAATTTATTAAGCATAGAAGGAAAATACTCGGATTCAACTTTTATCCATGCTTTGAAAAGAGAAATGTTTCTGGGCAGGGTGTCTTTGCTTTTGATATCAAGCCAAGTATGCTTCGCGCTGATACTGAATAGGTTTACGAGTGCATATGGAAAACGAGAATAAAACAAATGCTCCAAAGGAGGGGGTGTCGAGCAATATTAAAGCAAAGCAGGCAAGTGGTTTGCTTCGCTCAAGCGGTATTGTTGGAGTAATGACTATGTTGTCCCGGGTCTTCGGCTTGGTGCGGGATGTTGTCGTAGCAAACCTGTTTGGTGCTTCGGCGGGGGCAGATGCCTTTTTTGTAGCCTTTAAAATTCCAAATTTCTTTCGGCGTCTATTTGCAGAAGGTGCTTTTTCCCAGGCCTTTGTCCCAGTGTTATCTGAATACCGTAGTCAGCGCACTGAGCGAGAGGTCAGGCAGTTGGTTAACTCGGTTGCAGGTGTGTTGGGGCTGGTATTACTACTTATTACGGCTTTAGCGGTCATGGGCGCTCCATGGCTAACGGCTTTGTTTGCTCCGGGTTTTCTTGAGGATACAGAAAAATATAACCTTGCCAGCGATATGTTGAGGATAACCTTTCCCTATTTGCTGTTGATCTCTTTGACCGCTTTTGCTGGTTCAATATTGAATAGCTATGGTTACTTTGCGATACCCGCTTTTACACCTGTTTTGCTTAACTTGGTGCTCATATCAGCGGCGCTTTGGTTAACGCCGTTATTTACAGAGCCAGTCATGGGCTTGGCATGGGGGGTCTTTATTGCAGGCCTGATACAGCTGTTTTTTCAGTTTCCCTTCTTGATAAAAATGGGCTTGATGCCTCGGCCACGCCTGGATTATCGTCATGAAGGTGTTCGACGTATTTTTATACTGATGGTTCCAGCACTATTTGGTGTTTCTGTAAGCCAGATTAATCTGTTGCTCGATACAGTGTTAGCGTCATTTCTACAAACAGGAAGCGTTTCTTGGCTTTATTATTCGGATCGTTTAGCTGAGTTGCCTTTGGGGATTTTCGGTATTGCCATTGCGACAGTGATTTTACCTAGTTTGTCTCGAAAGCATAGCAGTCAGTCTCACAAAGCTTTTTCTGACACGCTGGACTGGGCTATACGGATAGTTCTGTTGATGGGCGTTCCGGCAGCTGTTGCTTTGATTGTTCTTGCTGAACCTTTGGTGACGTCGCTATTTTATTACGGTGCATTAGAGCAACGCGATGTCTATATGTCGGCAATGAGCTTACGTGCCTATGCCTTAGGGCTCTTGGCATTTATGTTGATTAAGGTCTTGGCTCCCGGGTACTTTTCAAGACAAGATATGAAGACGCCTGTAAAGATTGGCATATGGGCGATGTGTGCCAACATGGTTTTCAATTTGATTCTGATCTGGCCTTTGCAACATACAGGTTTGGCATTAGCGACAGCGCTTTCGTCTTGGATGAATGCTTTGTGGCTTTTGAGTGGCTTAGTGAAGCGTGATGTTTATCATAGAAGCGAAGGTTGGGCTTTATTTGTGCTGCGGATAGTTGTTGCTGTTGTTGCGATGGTGTTGGCGGTTTCCTGGATGAATGTTGAAACCGAAATTTGGTTTGATATGAGTGTTTGGGAGCGAATAACTAAGTTGCTAGCTTTGGTTGTCGTCGGAATCGTTTCTTATTTTATCGTTTTGCTATTAAGTGGGATGAAGCTAAGAGCTTTGGTTAAAGGCTTGGGAGATTGAACCTCCTTAGTCACTAAGGAGGTTCAGAAGAATTATGCTGCTAGGTTTGCTGCAACAAATTCCCAGTTAACCAGCTTCCAGAACGCTGTCAGGTAGTTCGGACGAACATTACGGAAGTCGATGTAGTAAGCGTGTTCCCATAGGTCAACAGTTAGCAATGCAGTCTGGCCTTCAGTCATCGGCGTTCCAGCGTTGCTAGTGTTAACAATTTCCAAAGAACCATCTGCATTCTTAACTAACCAAGTCCAGCTAGAGCCAAAGTTGTTAACAGCTTTGTCGTTGAACTGAGCTTGGAAGTCAGCGAAAGATCCAAATGCTGCATTGATAG
The DNA here is from genome assembly GCF_001635365.1 of Oleiphilus sp. HI0128. Taxonomy (NCBI): domain Bacteria; kingdom Pseudomonadati; phylum Pseudomonadota; class Gammaproteobacteria; order Oceanospirillales; family Oleiphilaceae; genus Oleiphilus; species Oleiphilus sp. HI0128. The sequence goes on from NZ_LWGG01000619.1 coordinate 16,614, forward strand.
CCTCGGCTACTGCGCCAGTTGGCTCGCCGCCGCCATTTGGGCTTAGGCAATTCCAGTAGAAAGTGTGGTTCCAGATCTGGGCTGCATTGTTAAATACTGGGCCGCTTGAAGATTTGATGATGTCTTCAAGGGACTTGCCTTCAAACTCGGTTCCAGGGATCGCAGCATTCAACTTATCAACGTAAGTTTTATGGTGCTTGCCATGGTGAAACTCTAGAGTTTCTTCAGAAATATGTGGCGCTAGTGCGTCAATTGCATAGGGAAGTGCTGGTAATTCAATTGCCATGATGGGCTCTCCATTAATAATGAAAGTCTTTTTATACTATTTCTTGGTGAGCGATTTAGTCGACTCGTTAGAAAAAGCGTGGTTAGTAAGTCTATGATTTATTATTGCTTATTATGGCTCGAATGATAGCACCTAAATTTTTATAAGCCAAAAATCTTGCCTATATGCTTAGCAAATTAGCTTTGAAGTGGTGTTTAGTTTATTTATGTGCCGTATCGCACTGGTGCTAACTAGGTTTTTTTCTGTGTGGATGCTTCTTTTTGCTTGAATGGGTGCGTCCTTTATTACGAGAAGAATGTTTTTTATTTTCTCGTTGCTTAGGTAGGTGAACTTCCAGGCTTTTATGTTCGCCTGGTTGTAGGTTGTCGATAGACCAGGGGCCAATTGCTGCGCGAATCAGGCGGAGTGTTGGGAAGCCGACTTCAGCAGTCATTCGTCGCACTTGGCGGTTTTTTCCTTCGGTGATCGTTAATGCCAGCCAGGATGTTGGAGCATTTGCGCGCTGCCTTATTGGTGGGGTTCTCGGCCACAAGCAGGGCTCTTTAATTCGTTCGGCAATAGCTGGACGTGTTAGCCCATCTTTAAGTGTTACCCCATTACGCAATTTGTTAAGGGCTTCATCGCTAATCTCCCCTTCTACCTGTGCCCAATAGGTCTTGGGGAACTTGTGTTTCGGGTCGGCAATTCGAGCTTGCATTTGCCCATCGCCAGTTAAGATCAATAGTCCTTCTGAGTCGTAGTCCAGTCTGCCGGCGGGGTATATTTTGGGGGTTTTAATAAAGTTTGAAAGCGTTGAGCGGCCCTCATTATCAGTAAACTGAGATAGTGTGTGATAAGGCTTGTTGAATAGGAAAATAGTAGGCATGGCCACATAATACGCGGACAGGAAAAAGTCTGCCATATAAATGGCAAGTGATTTACCCGGTTTTGTATAAAATCGGGTTAAGAGTAAATGGCTAAAGGCCTGCTATCTCTAGAGGAAGGGCAGGCTCTCAGTTTCAAGCTGAAACTGCTTTGGCTTCTTGCTCTGTTGATGTTTTTGTTTCCGTGTTCAATGGTGCTTGATGGCTAGGCTGAAACTCAGAACCATTTGCTTCTTCAACAGAAATAAACTCGTCATGGTCTACGTCATGTGCAGCGGAGCTTGGTTGAACCGTTTCAACTGCCGTAATATTTACAGCGTGAAAACCTTTGTCGCCTGGCTGCTTTTCAAAGTTGACCGGCTGCCCTGCTTTAAGGGTTTTATAGCCTTCCATTTGAATTGAAGAAAAATGAGCAAAAAGATCTTCATTATCACCGTCTTCGATGATGAACCCATAGCCTTTTGCATTATTGAACCACTTTACTGTACCTTGAGGCATTATCGACTCCCGTGTCTCCTGCGTTCGAACTATGTGTCTTGGCAATCCTGAATAAAGAATTCAAGGATGTCAGACTGCCTTTTTGGGTTCTTGGGCATGTAAAAGTTCAAACACCTGAAGTTTTATTTTTATTTGTATTCCGATGCAAAGCGCATCAAGTCGCTACTGTCAAATATTTTCTTAATGCTGTCAAGCGATTTGGGCGAAAGATATGATGCCTGGCCGTAATTCTTTCGATAGTTTTGCTCATGTTTTTCTTTATGCGATTTCTTTATAAGCTCAGTTGTTGCAAAATACGTATCTACCCCCAAATAAAGAGAAATGTAAAAATTCGTATCAAACTATGAGTAAAACTAAAGATTCTCTACTAGTATTAGCTCAAGGAACGCAAAATGATCCAGGTCATGAAGATGATCTGCTTGTCGCTCCTGCTAAGCCAGCGTTTAAACAGCCTTCGATGTATCAGGTTGTCATGTTAAATGATGACTACACGCCGATGGACTTTGTTGTTGAGGTGCTATTAAAGTTTTTTTCTATGAATGAAGAAAAGGCGACCCAGGTAATGTTAGCTGTTCACACTCAAGGTTATGCCGTGTGTGGCGTGTTCAGTCGGGACATTGCAGAAACAAAGGTGGCGCTGGTGAATCAATATTCGGCTGATTGTGATCACCCATTATTGTGTGAAATCAAAGCAGTCTAGAGCTTTATAGATATAGTTCTGCGTTTTACATGGGTAATCACATTGAGCGAATTAATAATAATTTCTGGGGTGAAAGATGTTAAGTAAGGACCTCGAACTGACCTTGAACGAAGCGTTTCGAAGCGCCCGTGAGAAGCGTCACGAATTTATGACTGTTGAGCACTTGCTATTGGCTTTGCTCGACAATGATGCCGCACTACAAGTGCTGGGTGCGTGTGGTACCGAATTGTCGGAGCTTCGAGAGGAGTTAACCGAGTTTGTAGACTCGACTACACCACTTATTCCAGCGAGTGATGAAGAGCGAGAAACTCAGCCTACTCTGGGCTTTCAGCGAGTTTTGCAGCGTGCAGTATTTCATGTTCAGTCTTCTGGTAAGAAAGAAGTTACTGGCGCGAATGTTTTGGTAGCTATATTCAGTGAACAAGAAAGTCAGGCTGTTTATGTGCTTAAGAAACAAAATATCGCGCGTATTGATGTAGTAAATTATATCTCGCATGGTATTTCCAAAATTTCCGATGACTCCGAGCCAGAGCAAGAGGGTGAGGCGTCTTCTGAAGAAGGTATGGAAGAGTCAGGCCAGAGTAATCCGCTCGAGAGCTATGCATCAAACTTGAATGAACAGGCAAGCTTAGGTCGCATTGACCCACTGATTGGTCGCGAGAAAGAGGTTGATAGAGTTGTACAGATACTGTCGCGTCGCCGTAAAAATAACCCCTTGTTAGTAGGGGAGGCGGGTGTTGGTAAAACGGCGATAGCTGAAGGTTTAGCTAAGCAGATTGTTGATGGAAATGTTCCAGCAATTATATCTGATGCTGAGGTTTATTCTTTAGATCTTGGTGCTTTATTAGCAGGAACCAAATACCGTGGTGATTTTGAAAAACGTTTTAAGGCTCTGCTAGCTGAGCTGAAGAAGCGAGATCATGCTATTTTATTTATTGATGAAATTCATACGATCATTGGTGCGGGTTCTGCTTCAGGTGGCGTTATGGATGCATCTAATTTGCTGAAGCCACTACTTAGTTCTGGTGAGATTCGTTGTATTGGTTCGACTACGTTCACTGAGTTCCGAGGCATCTTCGAAAAAGATAGCGCATTGGCGCGTCGATTCCAGAAGATAGATGTAAATGAGCCGGATGTTGAGGATACGATAAAAATTCTGCGAGGTCTGAAACCTCAGTTTGAAGCACATCATGAACTCAAGTATACGGATGAAGCATTGCGCTCCGCAGCAGAGCTGGCTGAACGTTATATTACTGATCGTCATATGCCTGATAAGGCCATCGATGTGATAGACGAGGCGGGTGCTAGTCAGCGTTTGAAAGAAGCTGATCAGCGCTGTGACTTGATTGATGTCGAGGATATTGAAGATGTGGTGGCTAAAATAGCGCGAATTCCTCCTCGTAGCGTGACAAGTTCTGATAAAGATATGCTTAAGAATATTGAGCGCGATCTTAAAATGCTAGTGTTTGGTCAAGATAAGGCAATCGAGTCTTTATCAACGGCAATCAAGCTTTCTCGCGCCGGTTTGAAGTCGCCTGAGAAGCCTGATGGTGCATTCTTGTTCTCTGGTCCTACCGGTGTTGGTAAGACTGAAGTAACTAAGCAGTTAGCAACTGTATTAGGTATTGAGTTGGTTCGCTTTGATATGTCGGAGTATATGGAGCGACATACCGTCAGTCGTTTGATTGGTGCGCCTCCTGGGTACGTTGGCTATGATCAGGGTGGCTTATTGACCGAAGCGGTCAATAAGAATCCTCACTGCGTTTTATTGCTTGATGAGATTGAAAAGGCGCACCCAGAAGTCTTTAACTTGTTGTTGCAGGTTATGGATCACGGCACCTTAACCGATAACAATGGCCGCAAAGCTGACTTTAGGCATGTCGTGTTGGTGATGACAACCAATGCTGGTGCGGAAGTAATTAGTAGACGCTCAATTGGTTTTAATGAGCAAGACCATTCTTCAGATGGTATGGAAGCTTTGAATAAGGTATTTACGCCAGAGTTTAGAAATCGCTTGGATGGCATTATTCCGTTTGCTTCATTATCGAGAGAAACAGTTTGCTATGTTGTCGACAAGTTCCTTATGGAATTACAAGTACAGCTGGATGCGAAGAACGTTGTGCTGCATGTTGATGATGAAGTGAAGCTCTATCTTGCAGAGAAGGGGTATGATGAAACTATGGGTGCTAGACCAATGGCTCGTCTGATTCAGGAAGACCTCAAGAAACCGTTAGCAGAAGAAATTCTCTTTGGTAGTTTGGCTGAAGGTGGCGATGTCCATATTAATCTTCGAGATAATGAGATTGTCTTTGATTATGAGCAAGAGCCAGCCTAAGGGTTGTTATTGACGAAAAAAAGGGTAAGAACATGGTTCTTACCCTTTTTTTATGACTATAAAGTCTCGCTTAAGCGAATGAGCGCGAGCCCCCAGACGAAATAATTTAGCGAGCTCTGTAGGTGATACGGCCTTTAGTTAGGTCGTAAGGCGTCATTTCAACTTTAACCTTGTCACCAGTCAGTATACGAATATAGTTCTTACGCATCTTGCCAGAAATATGAGCCGTTACAATATGGCCATTTTCTAGTTCAACACGGAACATGGTGTTTGGAAGGGTGTCTATAATCGTCCCTTCCATTTCAATGACATCTTCTTTCGCCATTAAAGCGTAACCTCATAAATAATTGAGCGTTTAGTTACAACAAGCCTGAACTTTAAGAGGCTAATTATCACCTCGAATCAAAGCTCGTTATTAGAAAAGTGCGACATTCTGCCTGAATCCGAAGGATTACGCAAAATGTTTGTTTATTGATCAGTAAAATAATTGCACTTATGGCGGGTTTGAGGGGCTAAAAAGAAGTTGCTGGAGGATTATTCGCTAGAACTCAGTAGCTGGTCTCTGATGTTTATCAGCTGTTCTTCTGTATACCACTGATCACCAATTCTGGCCTCAAAAGGTGAAAACTTTGTTTTGTACGCCATTTTCTTACATTCCTTAATAAAATAGCCTAAATACAGGTAACTTAGCTCTCGATTTTTGGCTTCCTCCACTTGCCAGAGAATGGCGTAGGTTCCTAGGCTTTTAGCCGAAAGCTCAGGGTCAAAGAACGTGTAAATGGCCGAAAGGCCGTCATTAAGTTGGTCGCAAACGGCAATGCCAAGTAAATGGTCGCCTTCAGAGAATTCTATGAACTGTGTTGTGCTGTGACCATTTACCAGGAACGATCTATATTGGTCGCGGCTCGGCGGGTACATATCTCCATCCGCGTGACGGCTGTGGATATATTTCTCATATAGTAAGTAGTGGTCTTCATGGAAATCAGCTGGAAGAATTTTACCTTTCACTTGGCTGTTTTTATTCCACACCCTTTTCTGACTTTTGCTTCTTTGAAAGTTTGGTGCAGACACGCGTATTGGTGTGCAAGCTTGGCAGCTAGTGCAGTGAGGGCGGTAATAATGTTGTCCGCTACGACGGAAACCCTGTGCTGAAAGTTCGCTATAGGTATCCGTGTCGATGATAACTTTTGGGTCGGCAAAGACAGTGCTTGCTTGCATGCCCGGTAGGTAGCTGCAATCGTGCTCCGGGGTCGCGTAAAGTGCCAGCTCTTGTTGTTGTGTCATAGCTTTGGGCTTTATCCGTTGCCTTGATTGGCGAATGCCCACTCGGAATGTAAGGGGCTTCGTTTAATATTTTTATTAAGTATAGATAAAAAATCTGACCTATCGATGCATTTTGCGCCGAGTGTTAGTAAATGGGGGTTTTCAACTTGGCAGTCAATAATAGCGTAGCCCCACTTATGCAGCTGTTGGCTTAGACATGCGAAGGCAACTTTCGATGCATTGGGCTTTAATGAAAACATTGATTCACCGAAAAAACAGCAGCCAATGGCTAGGCCATAGAGCCCACCAACAAGTTCTTCGTTTTCCCATACTTCAACCGAGTGAGCAACGCCTAGTTCATGCAGAGCGTAATATGCCTCTTCCATTTCTTCGGTAATCCAGGTGCCTTCCTCGGAATCGAGTCGAGCGCAATATCTGATGACTTCTGGGAAAGCTTGGTCGAAGCTGAGCCTGGGCTGTTTCTGTCGAATGTGTTTCTTCAGGCTTTTGGAGATATGTACTTCATCAGGAATTACAACGCAGCGAGGGTCGGGGCTCCACCAAAGAATAGGCTGATCATCTGAGAACCAAGGGAATATGCCGCGGGAATAGGCGTGAATGAGTCGTTCAGGGCTAAGGTCACCTCCGGCAGCGAGTAAGCCGTCTGGGTCGCGCAAAGCCTGTTCAATGGGAGGGAAGTCGTCGTTCGCATCCAGCCAGGGGAAGTTGGCCATTTAATATCCTTTGAGGCGAGCAGGGCGGTTAAGCGTCAAGCTTACCCGCCCGGGGGTTATACTTATAATGCGTCGATGTACTTTTCTGCATCCAGTGCAGCCATACAACCAAAGCCAGCTGAAGTAATTGCTTGACGGTATACCTGGTCAGTTACATCACCGGCGGCGAATACGCCAGGGATGCTAGTGCCTGTTACGCCTCCTTCGAGGCCAGACTTTATGGTCAGATAGCCATTATTCATTTCTAGTTGGCCATCAAATAGCTCGGTGTTGGGCTTATGGCCGATAGCAATAAAGACACCCATTGTTGGTATTTCTTTTTCTTCACCTGATTCGGTTGACTTGACGCGCACGCCAGTTACGCCTGCATCGTCACCCAGCACTTCTTCTAGAGTATGGTTCCACTCGATGCGAATATTACCGTTTTCAGCTTTTTCCAAAAGCTTGTCTTGAAGAATTTTTTCCGAGCGAAGTGTGTCTCGACGGTGAATCAATATAACTTCTTTAGCGATATTGGATAGATACAACGCTTCTTCAACGGCAGTGTTTCCGCCGCCAACTACACAAACAGTCTGGTTGCGGTAGAAGAATCCGTCACAAGTTGCACAGGCGCTGACCCCTTTGCCGGCAAACGTTTCTTCGGACTCTAGGCCCAAATACATCGCTGAAGCACCGGTGGCGATAATGAGTGCGTCACAAGTATATTCACCAGAATCGCCCGTTAAGCGAAAAGGTTTTTGGCTTAGTTCTGCTTTATTGATGTGATCATAAATAACCTCTGTTTCGAAGCGCTCGGCATGCTGCTGCATTCTTTGCATTAATTCAGGACCTTGAACGCCCTCAGCATCTCCAGGCCAGTTATCGACGTCGGTTGTTTGCGTCAATTGTCCGCCTGCCTGCATTCCTGTAATCACAACTGGGTTCAGGTTGGCGCGTGCTGCATAGACTGCAGCTGTATAGCCTGCAGGGCCTGAGCCAAGAATAATGACTTTGGAGTGTTTTGCTTCGCTCATGAGAAATGTCCTTCAACGATAAGTGTTTAAACTGGTACTAAATAATGTTGTGCAAAAATGCTGCTCAGCAAGCTCTATAGGTCGTGGCTACAGATATAGGGGCTCGCAGAATAATAAACTGTTAATGGGGATAGTTTAAAAAATATCAACAGATTTTAAAATGTTTTGGCTCAAAGGGTTGCTTTGCTTTGCTTGTCCGTTAGACAGGCGGTGTTCTGCGACGCTTGGAAAGACTGCCTGAATATCATCAGGTAAAACATGGTCCCTGCCTTCAATAAGTGCCCAGGCTTTAGCCGCTTGAATCAGAGATATATTTGCGCGAGGCGATAAACCGTGTGTTTCATTGCTTTTTAAACGACTCAATGTTGCCAGCCGGTAGACGTAGTTGACGATACTGTCTGAGCACTGAACTTTGGATACTAGAGCTTGAATTTTGCTGAGAGTATTCTCGTTCAACACTGCTTGTAATTGATTTGCCAGCGCGCGTCGATCAATACCTTTGAGTAGTTGTTTTTCAGCGTCTTCACTTGGGTAACCTAGTGATATGCGCATCATAAATCGGTCTAATTGTGACTCTGGCAGCGCGTGAGTACCTGACTGGTCGCTAGGGTTCTGAGTGGCGATGACGAAAAAGGGCTCAGGGAGTGCGCGGGTTTCACCTTCTTGTGTGACCTGGCGCTCTTCCATTGCTTCGAGCAGAGCACTTTGGGTTTTAGGGCTGGCACGATTGATCTCGTCAGCGAGTACAAGGTTGGAAAATATCGGGCCGGGGTGAAAATGGAACTTACCGTCTTCTCGGTTAAAAATATTCAGGCCCAGTAAGTCACCAGGTAGTAGGTCGCTGGTAAATTGGATGCGTTGATAGCTTAAGCCCAAAGTTCCTGCTAAAGCGTGTGCTAATGTTGTCTTCCCCATGCCAGGCAAGTCTTCGATGAGCAGGTGGCCTTTAGCAAGCAAGCAGGTCAGGGCTAGCTTAATTTCATTCTCTTTGCCTAGAATAACTTTGTTGAGTTGGCTAAGGCCAAGTTGAATCGCTTTGATATTGCTCATAGTAGAATCTATAGACTTATGAAGTGGGGGTGGATGCTCTGTTTTGGGTTTGGACTCGCATAATATGGCGTGCAATCAACTGCTGGTGAGCTTCCGATATATCGGTAAAAGCAATATGCACCTCATAAGGTGATTGCGATCCTCGACATGAAAGTACATCGCCTTCAAGTATTAAGCCGCTATAGCTGGGTAGTAAAATAAGCTTGATTGCGACGCTTTGCCCTTTGGTATATTCCGACTCACTCTTAAGTGCCAAGCCTCCTTCACTCAAGTTAACAGTTTGAATGTTGTCATTTGAGTTTTGCTGGTTGTTCATTGCCAGCACTCTCGATAAGGCGTCGAGTTTCTTGTTCATTACTTTTAAAAACTGCCCCAGGTTTTTATCTTTATCTGTCAGCGTTCGGAGTAGATGCTTTGATTCAACATCCAATAGCTGAAACTCAGAGATCAGACCAAACTCGGGGCTTAGTTCAAAACATTCCGCTGCAGTTTGATTGTCAGCTCTGGGAGCAATGTCAACGGACGCTTTATTTTCAACGCGAAAATATTGTCGTCGATTGGCGAGTTCGGTAATGGTTTCAATATCGTCATTCATAAGTCGGGACAGCTTGCTTCAACAAATAGAGGTTTAAAAAGATATATAGCTTTAATTAAAGCAAAGAAATGCTCGCTTCGCTGAATTGATTTGCGGCTTTTGTGAATGCCGCGCAAAGGAACTGACAAACAAGGTGTTGTTTGCTTAGGGGGGCTGTGGTTTAATCGCGCCATGTTTAAATTCTATCCTGTCTTAATTGGCCTTCGTTATACATCGGCGAAGCGCAAAAACCACTTCATTTCATTTATCTCGCTAACGTCGATGGTGGGCTTGATAATTGGTGTGGCTCTACTTATTACTGTGCTCTCTGTTATGAACGGTTTTGATCGTGAATTACAGCAAAGAATCTTGGGTATGGTGCCGCATGCAGTGATTAAACCTTATAGTGATATGCGAGACTGGCAAACACTTCAGGATTCTGTACTTGAAAATGAGAAAGTGCTTGCTGCCGCGCCGTTTATAAATGCTCAAGGAATGGTGACGCGTAACGGTGCAGTTCACGGTGTTCAGCTGAATGGCGTTTTACCTGAAGAAGAAACATCGGTCTCGATTATCAGTGAGCATATGATTCGAGGTTCTCTTGAGGATTTGAAATCAGGTGAGTTCGGCATGATTATCGGTGAAATACTATCCCGGCAATTGCGCGTTGATGTCGGGGATAAAGTCACTGTCGTTTTACCCGAAGCTTCCTTAACGCCTGCAGGTGTGTTTCCAAGGTTAAAGCGTTTTGTTGTAAAAGGTATTTTCAGTGTAGGAGCCGACCTGGATGCTTCGCTGACCATGATTCATATGGATGACGCGGCAAAAATGTTACGTATCAAAGGTTCAGTGCACGGCTTGCGCTTAAAAATGCATGACCTGTTTGATGCACCCTATATTGCTCGCCAGATAGCGATGAACCTGGATGAAGGTTTTTATAGCGTAGACTGGACCAGAACCCACGGAAACCTGTTTCAGGCAATTCGCATGGAAAAGACTATGATTGGCCTATTGTTGATGGTTATTGTTGCGGTTGCCGCCTTTAATATTATCTCTACTTTAGTGATGGTTGTGACGGATAAGAAAGCTGACATAGCGATCCTCCGCACCATGGGGGCGAGCCCCAAGGCGATTATGGGGATATTTGTTGTGCAAGGTGCTTATATCGGGATCGTAGGAACCCTGGTCGGCACCGTATTAGGCGTGCTACTCGCTTTGAATGTCAGCGATATTATTCAGGGAATAGAGAGTCTTCTGAAGATGCAGTTTCTCAACCCGGATGTCTATTTTATTAGTGACTTACCTTCTCAACTTTTACTTGATGATGTGCTGGTTATTTCCGGGACAGCATTGATTATGAGTTTGTTAGCAACACTTTACCCGGCTTGGCGGGCTTCCAAAGTTCAACCCGCGGAGGCTTTGCGTTATGAATGATGGCGTAATTATTGAGGCGAAAGGCATCTCAAAAAACTATGATGATGCTGTTGCGCCAATTTCGATTTTTCAGAATTTAGACTTCACCCTTAGCAAGGGGGAGTCGGTCAGCGTATTGGGCGCTTCCGGCTCTGGTAAAACGACTTTGTTGAATATATTGGGTGGTTTGGATAAAGCGAGCGAAGGTCTTGTAAGGCTTTGTGGTAGCGACTTGAGTCAGTGCTCAGAGGCGCGCCTAACAGAGTTGAGAAATCAGAATCTGGGCTTTGTTTATCAGTTTCATCACTTGTTAGCGGAGTTTACGGCGGTAGAGAATATTGCTATGCCTTTATTCATTGCTGGCCAGAAACGGCGTTTGGCAGAAGCGCGAGCGCTTGAATTGCTTGACTTAGTGGGCTTGTCAGCACGCGCTAAACATAAGCCTTCTGAGTTGTCGGGAGGAGAGCGTCAGCGAGTTGCCATTGCTCGTGCGCTGGTCAATCAGCCAAAGTGCGTATTGATGGATGAGCCGACGGGAAATTTGGATGAAACCACAGCACGAAAGATCCAAGATGTGATGCTGACCTTGCAGCGTGAGCTGGATACAGGCTTCGTTGTCGTAACGCATGATACGCAATTAGCGCACAAGATGGACAGAGTATTAATCATGGAAGAAGGTGTGTTGAAGCCCTGGAGTGCTGCAGAGCAGGCTTCAGTTTAAACGGACTTGTTATCTTTTCTCGCTTTTCTGGCAGCGACTCGGTGGTGCCACTTTCTAAGGGTTGCGCGTTTCCAAATGGCGTCTATGCCGAAATAACCTGTGACGCCAAGTACGCAGCCGGCTACGAGAGAGCCAAAATACATAGGAATACCGACTTCATATAGTTTGTCTTTTAACCACTCGAATGAAAGCTCATACTCGAAAGGTGAAGCGGGAATATCAAGAATCCAGGCGCCTAATAAGTATTCTGCATAGAAAATAGGTGGCATAGTAAGTGGGTTGCTAATCCACACTAAGGCCAGGGAAACCGGTAGGTTTGCGTTGAAACGCAACGCACACAGTGCCGCAGCAACCATTTGAAAGGGCATAGGGATACATGCCCAAAATAAGCCAATGGCAAAAGCCTTAGTGACTGAATGGCGGTTTAAATGCCATAAGTTAGGCTGGTGAACTAGAGGTCCCAAGAACTTAAGGGATTTGTTTTCACGAATTGCGTCGGGATCTGGAAGATATTTTTTTATCAGATCTTTTGGCATAAAAAGTTCACTTCGTAGTCAGGCTCAAGGATGAGTTTATGTTCTATTTGATGGCCGCATTTTGTGTGGGCCCTATCATACTCTATTGTTATGGGGAATTGTTACCCGCCTTTATTTATATTTTGTTTTCAATTTGTTGCTTGGGCTTGGTTAAGACACGTCTATTTTTGCCGCTCTTAAGCTGCTTGCTTGGTCTTCTGTTTACTCACATTCTGATTGCTGAATACTTGGAAGCGCGTCTTGATAGATCTCTCGATAGTGGGAGTCAAACTATTGAGGCTTATGTTTGTTCTGTGCCGGTGGATTATCACTTGTATTCAAAGGCTGATTTTTGTGTGCTTGAAGCATCAGACAATAATGGAAAAATATTGGGTAAAAAAGTAAGGCTCTCATTTTCTCATACCCTTAATCTCGATTTAAAGAAGCGCTACTACAAGTTGAGTGTTGTTTTGAAGCCTCCGCGAGCAAGCTTGAATTTTGTCGGCAGCTCTTTCGAACAGTACCTGTTTTATAAAAAAATTTCGGCAATTGGACGAATTGTGGAGGTGCTCGAAAGTGCTGAAGATGAGGCTGGGTTCACATTGGCGGACCGAGTTCGTTCTAGCCTGAATTCATACCGTATGAGTTTAGGTGACTATCTCAATAACTTACTCCTAGATAAAGAACATAAAGGTCTACTTAGGGCCCTGATCCTGGGAGATCGGGGGCAAATTAGTCCTGGAGACTCACGAGTTCTGCAGTACACAGGAACACAGCATTTGCTTGCTATCTCGGGCCTGCATGTGGGGCTGGTGATGTTTTTTCTCTATAAGCTCTTGGTCTGGTCTGCTTTTCGAGTGCCAGTCGTTGCTTTTTTCGGCCTTGCTTACGTCATTATGGTTGGCGGGAGTGAATCTGCCATCAGGGCTTGGGTAATGTCTGTGTTGGCTCTGGTGCTTTTATCAGGGCGGTGGCGCAGAGACTATTTGGCGATTTATTGTGCCGCAATGTTTATGGTACTTTTATTCGACCCCCTATCGCCCATGAATATTGGCTTTTGGTATTCATTTATTTGTGTGGCTTTGCTTATATTGTTGTCACGGTTTGCACTAAATATGGATGCAAGCTGGCGTTCACTGTTGTTGCTGCAGTTGGTTTTGATTGTCGGCCTCGCTCCTATTAATGCCCTGATCGGCAATGTTCAGGGGCTGGCGAGCTTATTAGGAAATATGTTTGCCGTTCCTTGGGTTTCGTTGTTTGTTTTGCCTGTATCTTTAGTTGCTTTAGGTATCTCGTTTTTGAGTCGGCCAGTTGGTGAGATCTTGATGAGCTGTTCTGATGCTGGTTTAGAGTTACTGGTTCAGTATTTGTCAACTTTAATTGGTCTTTTAGCTGAGTTTTCTTTTGGGGCAAGCAATGTCTTATTAATTGCTTATGCGGTTTTATTCTTGAGCTTTGTTTTCTTTATTCGCAATTATCTGCTTCGGGCAGTGTTTCTGGCGGTATTGTTATTGGTGCTCTACACGCCTTCAGTGCTAAAGGAGCCGAAGTCCGAGGTCTTGGTTTTCGATGCGGGGCAGGGTTTGGCTATCGCATTGATCTGGGGCGGTCAGTACTGGCTCTATGATACCGGGTTAGCCTTGGGAAGCTATTCTCTGGTTGAAAGTGCAGTTTTCCCCTATTTCCGTGAACAAGAGTTGTTGCTGAATATTAGTGGGTTGATAGTGAGTCATGGTGACGCGGATCATGCGGGCGGAGCTGCGCGCGTTGAGGAATATTTGCAGCCTACGCACTTGTGGTCTGGCGAGCCGGGTCGTGTATCGGGCTTAATGAACGAAAAACCTTGCGCCGCTGGAATGTCTTGGGAGTATACGGGGGGGCGCCTGGAGGTTCTTTACCCTTTTGCGGCTGGGGCAGAATTTGGGGCGTCTTCAAATAATCGCTCTTGCGTGCTTCGTTTTACCTATCGGGGTCAGAGTTTTCTGCTCATGGGGGACTTGGAAGGAGAGGCTGAAATGCACTTAGTAGAGCGCTATCGAGATTCATTGAAGGCTGACGTTCTCATCGCAGGTCACCATGGTTCTGCAAATGCGACATCCATTGCCTTGTTAAAAAATGTTCAGCCTAAGATTCTGGTAATTTCGGCCGCTTATATGAATCGATTTGGTCATCCCCATGCAGATGTATTGGAAAGATCCAGGTTGATGGGAGTGGAAGTATTATCGACTGCTTCGCATGGCGCTCTAAGGTTTTTGTTAGGTGGAGAGGCTATAAATGTAGCGGTGGCACGCATCGAGCGAGAGACTTTTTGGTCAGTACATGAAGATAGTGTAAATAAAAACTAACGGGCTTTTCTAAATCTCTAAGTATGCTAAAGTATCGGCACTAAAATAAGCGATGATAGAAGCTGCTGTTCGTCAGTATTAGGCTTGGTATTTAGTCGGGTACCTTTGCTGGTCACAGCGGTTCGAAAATTACTTGGGGAGACTTCTGCGTGTTAGATTTATTGAAGCCGGGCGGCATAATCATGTTTCCTTTGCTGCTTTGTTCGGTATTGGCGCTGGCAATCATTATTGAGCGTTTCTGGACTTTGCGGGTCAGCCGATTGGCACCAAAGGTTTTGGTTCAGGACTTGTGGGCTGCTATCAAAAAGAAAGAACTTAACTCGCGTAAGTTGAAAGAGTTAAAAGAAGCTGCACCGCTAGGTCGAGTTCTTGCAGCTGGTTTGGCAAATGCTCGTCATGGTCGAGAGATCATGAAAGAGAGCATTCAGGAAGAAGCCAGTCATGTGGTGCATGAAATGGAACGCTTTTTAACGGCACTTGGAACGATTGCTGTGATTACGCCTTTGTTGGGCTTGTTGGGTACCGTTATTGGTATGATTAAAGTCTTTGCTCAGTTGCAGCTAGAAGGTGCCGGTAATGCCGCTGCTCTAGCGGGTGGTATTTCTGAAGCATTGATAACGACTGCCGCGGGTATGACAGTTGCTATTCCTGCTCTAATTTTCCACCGTTATTTCTTACGCCGTGTAGATGAGATTGTCGTAGATATGGAGCAAGAGTCTTTACGCTTGGTCGAAGTTATCCATGGTGACCGTGAACCTTCACGTGATGGAGAACAGAGCTCTTGAATTTTAAACGTCAGTCCGGTGAAGAGGTATCAGTAGACTTAACGCCACTGATTGATGTGGTGTTCTTGTTATTGATTTTCTTCATGGTGTCTACCACCTTCACCAAAGAGAGTCATTTGGAAATTGATTTACCGCAGTCCAGTGCAGAGCCGGCGAAGCCAGCTGTAAAAGAGATTGAGGTGATTATCAATGCCAAAGGTGAGTATGCGGTAAATGATCGCAGCTTGGTTAATAACTCTGAAGACACGCTTAAAAAAGCCGTTCAGAAACTGTCTGAAGGTAACACTAAAATTCCGTTTATTATTACGGCTGATGCAAAAACTTCTCACGAATATGTAGTTAGAGTGATGGATGTTGCTGGGCAGTTGGGTTTTGTGCAGTTGAGTATCACAACGCAGCGGAATAAATCAAAATAGGCTGCTGTCTGGCAGCCTTTGTTTGTTGGTAGTCTATGAGTAAAGATTCGGAAGCCCTTCCTGAATTAAATGAATCAAATTGGGCGCTCTATCAGCGTCTGCTGGTTTATATAAAGCCACTAAAATTCTTTTTCATTCTTAGTATTATTGGTAACGCTATCTATGCGGGTGCGAGTGCGTTAATGGCTCAAGCTCTGGATACGGTCATTACCACCGTTGAAAATCCCACTGAAGAAAATCGCTTGATGCTGCCTTTGCTGATTTTTTCCTTGTTTGCAATGCGCGGGATAGGGGGGTTCTTGGGTGGATACTACATAGCTTATGTGGGGCAGAATATCGTTCACCGGTTACGCACCCAAGTGTTTGACCGGTATTTGAAACTGCCCAGTTACTACTTTGACTCAAACGCATCGGGACATTTGATTTCTCGAATTACCTTCAACGTTCAACAAGTCTCTTCAGCTGCAACTGATGCAATAACGGTGATTGTACGGGAGGGCTTGACTGTGATCGGCCTTTTTATTGTGATGATCAATGCTAACTGGAAATTGACCTTAATCTTTTTGGCAATTGGTCCAATGATTGGTGCCTTAGTAAGTTATGTGAGTAAGCGCTTTCGTAAGTTAAGTAAACGTATTATGGCATCAGTGGGTGATGTCACGCATGTAACCTCGGAGGTCGTATCGGGATACCGAGTGGTGCGCATATTTGGTGGGGAGAACTATGAGTCAAACCGCTTTAATCAGGCTAGTGAATATAACTTAAAGCAAGCTTTGAAGCTTGAAATGACTAAAGCTATCAGTACACCGGTTATTCAGTCTCTAGTCGCATTAGCGATCGCGGTTTTGGTTTGGTTAGCGCTCGCTCCAGATGTCCGTGGCGATATGACTGCCGGGAGCTTCGTGGTGATCATTGCCGCGGCAGCGACCATGGCAAAACCTATTCGTCAGTTAACTCAGGTAAATGAAAAGATTCAGCGAGGCTTGGCTGCCGCTAAGGACTTGTTTGCAGTGATTGATGCCGAACCTGAGAAAGATCAAGGAAGCTTCGAAAGTGCCAGAGTACAAGGTGCGATTGAGATTAGTGATCTTAACTTCGCTTACGAAGGAAGTAATAAAGCGATCCTGAAGAATATTGATTTATCGATCAAGCCTGGTGAAACCGTTGCTTTGGTCGGCCGCTCCGGTAGTGGTAAGTCGACACTGGCGAACCTGATTCCACGCTTTTACGAAGCCCAATCTGGCAGCATTACCTTAGACGGTGTGCCAGTCGAAGACTATACCTTGCGTTCTCTTAGAGATCAGATTTCATTGGTTACTCAGCAGGTGACCTTGTTCAACGATACCTTTACCAAGAATATTGCCTATGGAGGCTTGGAAGGTGCTTCGATCGAGGATGTACAAGAGGCTGCGAGAAAGTCTAATGCATTAGCGTTTATTGAGGATAAAGACCTGGGCTTTGATACAGAGCTTGGCGATAACGGTGTCTCGTTGTCCGGTGGGCAGCGTCAACGTATCGCTATTGCACGAGCCTTGCTGAAAGATGCGCCAGTGTTGATTCTCGATGAGGCGACCTCAGCCCTGGATACAGAGTCAGAAAAAGCTATTCAAGGTGAGTTGGAGGTATTGATGGAGGGACGTACAACAATTGTGATCGCGCATCGCCTATCGACTGTAGAAAATGCAGATAAAATTGTAGTGATGGACCAAGGTCGTGTAATCGAGCAGGGAACACATCAATCACTTCTGGCTGCAAATGGTGAGTACGCCAAACTTTACAATATGAACCTGGCGGACGATGCCTAGTCAGGATCAGCAACGTGCTGCTTCAACGAGCATAACCGATGCTTGGTACCAAGGTGCTGCTTGGCTATACCTGCTGGCACCACTGTCACTTATCTATATGCTTATTTTGGTCATACGGGCATGGCTATACCGCTTAGGTTTTAAGACCTCATATCGTTCCAGTTTACCCATTATAGTGGTTGGCAATATTACGCTCGGCGGGACTGGAAAGTCACCATTGGTTGCATACTTGGTGCAAGCGCTTCAGGAAAGAGGCTATCAGCCTGGTATCGTCAGCAGAGGGTACGGTGCATCAATTCCATCTACAGAGTGTCGAGAAGTGTTAGCCGATAGCTTGCCTGAAGAGGTGGGTGATGAGCCACTCATGCTAAAGCAAGCGCTTGATTGTCCGGTATTTGTTAGTCCTAATAGAAAGCTCTCAGTTCAGGCACTGGAAGCTCAAGGTTGTAATGTTGTTATAAGTGATGATGGCTTGCAACACAATGCGCTACAGCGTGATGTGGAAGTTTGTGTTTACGATGGTCAAAGAGCCTTGGGTAATGGATATTTACTTCCGATGGGGCCTTTGCGTGAAAGCCAGTCTCGAATGAAGAAGCTGGACTTTCAGGTGATCAACGGTGCTGATGATTTACCTGGCGTGAATTCATCAGAGCCTTACATTCGAATGGATTTACGACCAGGCAACTTACTGCCGTTGAAGGCTGATCCCGGTCAGGATGGTCTCAATCAAGCCTTAGCTTTGGAGAAATTGTCGGGTCAGCCGGTAAATGCTGTTGCTGCCATTGGCAACCCGGAACGCTTCTTTGAGGTGCTTGAGCGCAGTGGTATGATTGTTATGCGTCATGCCTTCGAAGATCATCATGCTTACTCTATCGATGATTTTGGCTTTTCGGAAACGCTTCCGATCATTATGACGGAGAAAGATGCTGTCAAATGTCGTTCTTTAGGTTTGTCAGATGCCTGGTACTTGCCTGTAGAAGCTGAGCTGAGTGCTAACTTGGCCGATTTGATTATTGAAAAAATAGAAGGAAATTCTCGTGGATAAAAAACTACTTTCGGTTTTGGCTTGCCCTTGTTGTAAGGGGGAGTTGCAATATGACCAGGAAAAACAGGAACTGATCTGTCGAGTAGATGCTTTGGCGTTCCCAATACAGGATGACATTCCAGTGATGCTTGAGACTGAAGCGCGGACTCTTACAACTGATGAGAAACTGGGTAAATAAGCACACACACAGAAAAGGAGGGACGTATGTCTTTTAAGGTCATTATACCTGCTCGCTATGCCTCTACCCGTTTGCCGGGTAAACCTCTGTTGGATATTGCCGGAAAGCCGATGATTCAGCGGGTTTATGAGCAAGCTTGCTTATCAGATGCCGAAGAAGTTGTTATTGCGACAGATGATGAGCGTATTGAAAAGGTCGCTTTGGGCTTTGGTTCCAAGGTTGTGATGACTTCTGCTGAGCACCCTTCGGGAACAGACAGGCTGCAGGAAGTAGTTGCCAAACTTGCTTTGGCAGATGATGATATTGTTGTCAATGTTCAAGGTGATGAACCGCTTATTCCGCCAAAGGTGATTAATCAGGTTGCTAAGAACTTGTCATTAGCCCCAGGTGCCGGCATTGCAACTTTGTGTGAGTCGATAGTCAAAGTAGAAGATGTTTTTAATCCGAATGCAGTAAAAGTGGTGTTTGATCTCAATGGTATGGCAAATTATTTTAGTCGTGCCCCGATACCATGGTGTCGTGATCAGTTTTCAGATCCTAAGGCCTTAACGGCGATACCTGATGGCGCTAGCTATTACCGCCATATCGGTATCTATGCCTACCGAGTGGGTTTCTTGAATGCTTATGTGAATTGGCCGCCGAGTATGACTGAAAAGCTTGAAAGTTTAGAGCAATTGAGAGCCTTATCTAACGGTGTTAGCATTCATGTCGAACAAGCTTTGGAGAGCCCTCCTCCAGGGGTCGATACTGAAACAGATCTGCAATATCTTAGAAACCTTTTAGCGGTATGATGTTCTCTTTTTCTTAATTTTTTTAGTCGAGTTGGGAATTATGCATAAGATCCTGTTTGTTTGTTTAGGAAATATCTGTCGCTCACCCACTGCTCAAGGTGTTTTTCAGTCTCGTGTTGATCAGGCTGGTTTAAAGGAGCACTTTTTTGTGGATTCTGCCGGTACAGCGGGTTGGCATGAAGGGAAAGCTCCAGACCCTCGAACACAAAAGCATGCGTTAAGCCGTTCGTATGACTTAAGCCGAATTCAAGGACGTCAGGTGGTTTTCTCTGACTTCGAAGCCTTTGATCATATTATTGCAATGGATAAGGCCAATCTGGAAAACTTGCAAGCCATGTGTCCAGAAGAGTTTCAGCATAAATTAAAGCTGTTTTTAGACTTCAGTGATTGCCCTGAAAGTGAAGTGCCAGATCCTTACTTTGGTGGCACTGCCGGTTTTTCACATGTGCTTGATTTAGCTGAGTCGGCAAGTGAAGGTTTGCTGAATGCTCTGACAGAGGAAGCGCTCGCTTAATGGTTGCATTCCTTGATGAATAAGCGTTTGGGAGCAGATTTAAAGAGCCTGAATACCCTGGCTTTACCTTGTGTTGCTCGCGAAGAACTTTGCTTTGACAATGCTCAAGAGCTTGTGCTCTTTTTGCAGGGTGGAAGCTATGAACTATCAGAGTTGCTTATCCTGGGCGGCGGTTCCAATTTGGTTTTGCCCGAGAGACTAGACAAACTTGTAATACGTTTATTGTTTGACGCAATTCACTATCATGATGACGATACAGATCATGTGATTGTTGTTGTTGAAGCAGGTAGGATCTGGGATGACTTGGTGGCTGATACTGTAAATCAAGGCTTGGTTGGGCTAGAAAACCTTTCCTATATTCCCGGAACCGTTGGTGCAGCACCCGTTCAGAATATCGGTGCGTACGGCGTGGAACTTTCAGACTCTCTTGTCTCGGTGAAAGCTTTCGACACTAAGACGCTTTCGCTTTGTGAGTTGAGCAATGAGCAGTGCCAGTTCTCATACAGAGACAGCATATTTAAACGCGAGCCTAATCGTTATTGCATCATTAGTATTACACTTCGGCTGACACGTAAACCTTGTTTTAAGCTTGACTATGGTGAGCTGAGGGGCTTTCAGGGGCTCGCGGAAAGCTTAATGGTATCTCAGGTGAGAGAGAAAATTATTGCTGTTCGTAAGGCGAAATTACCTGAACCGAGTGAGCTTCCAAATGCCGGTAGCTTTTTCAAAAACCCGATCGTTACGGCGAAACAAGAAGAGAGCATAAGGAAGAAGTTTCCAGGACTTGTGAGTTATCAGCTTGAGACTGGGGAATTTAAATTGGCGGCAGGCTGGTTGATCGACCAGGCCGGTTGGAAAGGGAAGCGGCAAGGGCCTGTAGGCGTACATGCCAAGCAAGCTCTTGTTCTTGTCAATCACGATGGCGGCAATCAGGCAGATATACTTACCTTGGCGCAAGATATTAGAGCTTCAATTGCTTCAATTTTTTCCGTTGCCTTGGAAGTGGAGCCAAAAATAGTCTCATCCTTGAGTTCATAAGGTTGTAGTTCCTATTTCTGTAGTCGCTGGTCAGTTTCTAGTAAGGTTTTAACTAATCCGGTTAAGCGATCGACCGTTTCTTGATTTACTAATTTCCCTTCTTCGTTGAATGCTTCGTAAGCAGCTCCAATAGCTAGTTGTTGAGGAATAACTAAACTCCCCAAATTTGTCATGACTTCTCTTAGTTGTCCTAGTCCTCTTAAGCCACCTAGGCTGCCTGGGCTGGCAGCAGTTAGTGCGACAGTAAATCTGTTAAATGGTGGTTGATAGACATTGGAGTCACTATTGTCAGGGCGTGATAACCAGTCCAGTGTATTCTTCAGTGCGGCGCTAAATGATCCGTTGTACTCTGGGCTCGCGATTAAAATGCTTGTTGGTGATGAAAATATGCGCCTTAAGTCGTTCAGTGAAGCGGGCGTTTCAGTGTTTTCAATATCTTCATTAAACAACGGCAAAGGGTAGTCTGCTAAGTTAATGTTGATAGCATCGTAGCCAAGCTCTAAAGCTATTTGTTGTGCTTGCTTAGCAACTTTTTGGTTGTAGCTGTTGCTGCGTAGACTTCCAGAAAATGTAATAAGAGTTCTGTCTGAGCTCATGGTATCGGCCTTTCAAGTAAGTGCGTATGAATTGAACTGTCTTTATTAAACCTGATGCAAAACTGCATGAAAATAGGTAGAGTGCATAGTTGGTGTGCATATACGCACAGAGTGGCGAATTTTGTGCGGGTGACGTTAAGCGCAGATATAGATTGTTTGGGGATATGTATGAAAAGCTGGAGTGATATTCAGATAGCCTATCAAGTAGCCAAGTTTGGCACGCTTAGCAAGGCCGCTGAGTCTTTAGGTGTTCATCACAGTACAGTTCTTAGGCACATTGACTCGATTGAAGAGCACTTGGCTTGTAAGTTATTTCATAGGCATTCTCGCGGCTATACGCCGACTGAAGCGGGCGAAATTCTGTTTCAAGATGCTGCAAAAGTCGAAGAACGTCTTGATCGAATGGTCAGTAAAATTAATGGGCTAGACCAGCAGCTAACAGGGCCTTTGGTTCTGACGAGCGTTTCGACCTTGAGTCCCTTGATCATGCCTGTTATCGAGGTATTCAGCAAAGCACACCCTGGTGTGGACATTTCGTTTCAGGCGGATTCGAGAATTTTTAAACTTGAATATGGTGAGGCGCATATTAGTATTCGGCCAGGCGCTCAGCCGCAAGACCCAGATTATGTGGTACAGAAGCTATTGTATACTGAATCGGCTCTTTATGCTAGCGAATCCTACTTGCGTAAGTACGGGAAACTCCAGAGCCTTGAGGATATTACGGGACATCGATTTCTTAATTTTTGCCAGAATATGAATAATATTCCGAGTATTAAGTGGTTAAATGAAATGGTCCCGAAGGAACAGATTAGCTTTAGTGCCAGCGACTACCATATATTAATGGATGCTGCGGAAAATGGTTTGGGTATCGTGGCGATGGATTGTCGAATTGCCGAACTTAAAACTGACCTGCAGCTACTTCTGCCAGCACCTAGTGCATGGCGTTCAACTATATGGTTAGTGACGCATCGTGATGTCCACTTTAGCCCGAAAGTTCAAGCCTTTACGGCACTTATCAAGCAGTGTTTAAAGTGAAAATCAAAAGTCGTCATTGACTCTAACGCAGTTTCGCCCGTCATATTTTGCTTTATAGACGGCTTTATCTGCACGGGCTAGTAGTGATTGAAAGTCATTCTCGTCCTGATGTAGTTCAGCTACACCGATACTCGCTGTGACTAAGAGTCCAGCTGGCTTAAGTGCTTCTACATCTTTTCGGATTTGGTCCGAGCGCATCGTTGCTTGATCAAGGCTGCAGTTTTCCAGGAGTACCACAAACTCTTCGCCACCAAAACGCACGGCTACAAGATCTTCCTTTCGGTATTGGGTGCGTAGGAATTCACCAAAGGTACTTAAAACCTGGTCGCCAACCGGGTGGCCGTGCTGATCATTAATTTGTTTAAAGTGGTCAATATCAACCATCATTAAGCTTAA
>NZ_LWGG01000620.1:0-4303 GCF_001635365.1 Oleiphilus sp. HI0128
GTTTTAAGGACATGGCTCAGCTCTAAATTGAATAGACATTGGCTAGTATATATTATTTTTCAATATGCAATAAGTTGCATAATAATTTGTTTGCGAGGTAATATGTCGAAATAATGAGCTTGTCGTGAGCTTGGTTTTTTGTGTTTTTGACTGATTGATGCAGTGGAGAGAAATAATGGTGCGAACTGGAACTCGATATAGAAAAAACAAAGCAGATGATCATTATGATGTGATTGTTATTGGTTCCGGAATAGGTGGCCTGGCAAATGCGGCCTTACTCTCAAAGTTGGGAAAGAAGGTTTGTGTGCTAGAACAGCACTATACCGCAGGTGGCTACACGCACGCCTATGAGCGCAATGGTTATGAGTGGGATGTTGGTGTTCATTATATTGGTGAGGTTCATAAGCCTTGGACGGTGCTGCGCCGTTTGTTTGATGTGATCACAGATGGTCAGCTCAAATGGGAAGAGATGGACCCGCTTTTCGATCAAGTGATTATAGGCGGTAAAGAGTATAACTACCTAGCGGGAAAAGACGCTTTCAAAGACGAGATGAAGAAGAATTTTCCATCAGAGACTGAAGCTATCGATAAGTATGTGGAGCTTCTATATAGGGTAAGCTCTCTTGTGCCAAAATTCTTTGCCGGACAGGCAATGCCCAGAATGGCAGGTTTGCTCTATAACCGCGTTCGCCATAAATTTCTTCCGGATTATTTCTATAAAACAACTTACGAGGTGCTGAAAGAGCTTACTGATAACGAAGAACTTATCGGCGTCTTAACCGCTCAGTGGGGGGATTATGGTTTACCTCCTAAGAAAGCATCATTCATGATGCATGCGATGGTGGCGAAGCATTACTTGAATGGTGGTAGTTACCCGGTTGGGGGGGCAGCAAAAATTGCAGAGACAATTATTCCAGTGATTCAGCGTTCAGGAGGAAATGTCTTTACCTATGCTGGTGTGGATGAAATTCTCATCAAAAACAATAAAGCTTATGGCGTAAGGCTGAAGAAAGGTCAGGAAATTACGGCTGATGCAGTGGTAAGTTGCGCTGGTTTATATCCCACGGTGAATAAATTGCTGCCAGAGTCGGCTATCAAAAAGCATAAACTGAATAAGTTGTTAGAAAGAGTGGAGATTTCCTCGTCGCATATATGTATTTACGCGGGCTTTAAAGGTACGGCAAAAGAATTAGGGATACCTAAGAAAAACTTCTGGATATACCCGACGAGTGATCATGATGACAATGTAAGTAAGTTCAATGAGAGCTTGGAAGCAGAACTGCCGCTTACCTATATTTCTTTTCCTTCAGCAAAAGATCCAAGCTGGAATGAACGCTATCCTGGAAAGTCTACGGCAGAGATTGTAGCACCCTGTAAGCCAGAGTGGTTTGCGGAATGGGAAGGGTCGACCTGGAATAAGCGCGGGGAAGAGTACGAAGCGCTTAAGGTGAAGCTTACTGAAAAATTGATGAATATGCTTTACGAGCAAATGCCACAATTAAAAGATGCTCTTGATTATGTTGAGCTTTCGACGCCGCTTTCGACTCAATGGTTTCAATGGAATGAAGAAGGCGAGATTTATGGTATTGACCATAGCGTAGAGCGCTTTGAACAGGCGTGGTTGCATCCGGTAACGCCGATTAAAAACTTCTACCTTACCGGTGCTGATGTAGTGACTGCGGGTGTTGGTGGCGCATTGATGGCAGGTGTGATGACTGCTAGCGCAATGATGGGGGTAAAAGGCTACAAGGTTATGGGGTTAATAAAGAAGTGGCAGCCAGAACAAAATACGGAAGAGGCTTCGAAGGAATCGCTTCAAGCGGGGTAAATTCCACCTAATATTTTGCTCTTGCTTGCTCCCGTAACGGAGCAGGCATTGCCTGGCAGGTTGTTCAGTGTTTGTCTTGCTAACCAGGCGAAAGCGCTGGCCTCAACCAATTGCGGGTCTATTCCCAGGTCGAGGGTTGAACTTAAGCGATAGCTTGGAAGCAGGTTTTGGAGGCGAGTCATTAGTAGTTGATTATTGATGCCGCCGCCGCAGACGAAGATGTCGCAGCCATCACCATTAGTGCTGGTGATGATGCTGTTACTAATTGTGCTGGCCGTTAGCTCGAGTAGCGTGCGCTGAATATCTTCGCTTTGGAATGTGCTGTTTGCAATCTTATTGGCTATCCATGCTGAGTTAAACAGTTCTTTACCGGTGCTTTTGGGTGCTGTTTGTTTGAAATAGGGCTCGTCGAGAAAACCCTGTAATAAATCTTCGATAACAGACCCTGTGCTCGCCCAGTCGCCATTATGATCGTACGCTTTCTTTAAGCGGCTTTGAATCCATAGGTCCATAAGCATATTTCCGGGGCCTGTGTCGTAGCCGGATAGCTTGTTCTTTGTTTTTGAGAGCACTGAAATGTTCGCGATGCCGCCAATATTGGCAACGATTCTCGTTTCGTTTGAGTCGCCAAATACTGCTTGGTGAAATGCGGGGACTAATGGTGCGCCTTGCCCCTTCGCGGCCATATCTGCCATTCTGAAATCGGTAATCGTCGTGATATTAGTGATGTGGGCGATTGTACTTGGGTCGCCTATCTGGAGTGAAAAGGGTTTGCTTGACTCAGGGCGGTGTCTGATTGTTTGTCCGTGACAACCGATGGCGCAAACATCGCTACTATTCTTGTTGGCTTTCTTGAGTAAATCGTTCACGGTTTCCGCAATAGCTTCACCTAGCTCGACACTGGCTTCGCCAAGGCGGTCTATCTCATTGTCGCCTGGTAGTGACAATGACTGAAGTTTCGACTTAAGCGAGCTTGAAAATGGTGCGCTAAATGATTCAATGCCGGTGGTTTTGTTTTCAGATATTGAGGCAAGGACGGTATCGATTCCGTCCATGCTGGTGCCAGACATGACGCCTATATATAGTTTGTCTGCCATATCAGGGACTCTATCTGTACTTACTGATTAGAGGCGACTTGATAACTTTCTGAAAAGGTCTCGAGCTGTGCCAAGTGTGAGTGTGTTGCTTTCTTAAAGCGAGCAAGCTCCTTTTTAGGGATAGGGCTCGCGTGTGGCAGTTTCACCTTTAGAGAGTTTTTGTGGACACCGTTAACTCTAAATTCATAATGAAGATGGGGCCCTGTTGAACGTCCTGTGCTACCGACATAGCCAATGATTTGGCCTTGCTTAACGCGCTTGCCCGAGCGGATGCCGCGTGCGTAGCCATTCATGTGAGCATAAAGAGTGGTGATGCTTTGTCCGTGTTGGATGATGACAGTTTTACCGTAACCACCTTTTCTGGCTGCATGAATAACCTTGCCGTCACCAGTAGCTTTGATTGGCGTGCCGGTCGCCGCGGCGTAGTCAGTGCCTTTGTGCGCTCTGATTTTATGTAGAATAGGGTGCTTGCGACGCAGGTTGAAGCGTGAGGAGATGCGAGCGAAGTCGACAGGCGTTCTGATAAAGGCCTTCCGCATGCTTTTTCCGTCAGGAGTAAAGTAATTACTAATGCCGTTTTCTTGTTCATAGAGGACGGCAGAAAGTTCTCGTTCACGGTTGTGGAAGTTGGCCGCTAAAATTCTGCCGTTTTTGTACTTTTCTCCGTCTAGGTATAACTCTTCATAGATTAGGTTGAACTTGTCGCCGGAGCGGATATCTAAAATGAAGTCGATATCCCAGCCGAAAATATTGGCTAGCTCCATAATCTGCGACTGTGAGAGCCCGGCCTTTTGCCCTGCAAGGAATAATGAGCTTTCTATAGTTCCCTCACCGTAGGCGATATGAATATCCGGGGTGCGAGTAACAACTTCTTTAGTGAAAGAATTGTTTTCATCCCGTTTAAATACAATTGACTTAAGGGGGGAGCGAACCAGTTTGATTTGGGAAAGTTGCTCGTTCTCATCGTTAAGAAAGGCGATTTTTTCGCCAGGGTAAATGTTAGCAATCTGCTTTGCAGCTTTCGACGAGTGTATAACGGAGTACATGATTTTATCGTTGTACCCGGCTTTAGCAAACAGTGTTGATAATGTATTGCCTGATTTGATATCAAAACTCTGCCAGTTTTCGACTTTAGGCGTTGGGCTGGCAATCAGGGGCTGCTGGCTGGGCTCTTGCGTGTTTAATGCTTTAACGCTCTCGCTGCTAGACAAAACCTGGTTATCTAGATCAATCTCGATGGACGTTCTGGTTGCATTGACTTTGCTGCTAGGGCTCAGTGCAAGTACAAGTGTCATTACCGCGCCGGTGAGGCTGGCGGCTATCATGTGCTTTTTTGGAAAGGCGTGAATCAACGTCTGGCCTGCTTTAATTAATTGCT
>NZ_LWGG01000621.1:0-505 GCF_001635365.1 Oleiphilus sp. HI0128
TCTCCAAACAAGAAATCCTAGAACTTTATTTAAACAAGATTTATTTAGGTAATAGAGCCTACGGTGTTCATGCAGCCGCACAAGTCTATTATGGAAAGCCTATTGATGAATTAAACCTGGCACAAATGGCGATGATCGCGGGCCTTCCTAAAGCACCGTCTCGGTACAACCCCTTAGCCAATGCCAAACGAGCTAAAATCAGAAGAAACTGGATCCTGGACAGGATGCTTGATTTGGAGATGATCGATTCAGAACAACACGCTGAAGCAAAATCCTCTCTCATTACAGCCAGCTACCATGGCGGAAGCTCGGAACTTTATGCTCCTTATGTTGCTGAAATGGCGAGAAGAGAAGTTATTAATCGCTACGGTTCTGATGCATACACTTCTGGCATGCGTGTCTTCCTAACCGTAGACAGCAAACTACAAGAAGCAGCCTCACGCGCGGTCAAAAAAGGCTTGGAAGACTACGACAAGCGTCACGGCTACCGCGGCCCAATAAAAAC
>NZ_LWGG01000622.1:0-522 GCF_001635365.1 Oleiphilus sp. HI0128
TCTTGATCTTGTCTTGAGCTTTTTTGATCGCCTCATCTATCTTGGAAATCTTTCTAAACCCACTGGCCTCAAATACCTTATCAAAGTCTTCAGACTTTATGCCTTTATCCATAAACAAAACTTTTATGTCGTCTACGTCTTTATACTTCTTAGGGTTCGATACGATCTTATCGAATAAGTACTGGTGCATCTCTTTGTACACACCCAGGAACTCAGCTGCGTAATAAGCTTTTGCATGCTCTACCCAACCAGGGAAGGTTGCTGGCATTAAACGGAAATCTACATCATCCGCCAAGCTTTTCTCCCACTCAGGTAAGTGGTCATTGTTAAATTCGTAACAATGCGGGCAGCCATACCAAAATAGCTCTAGTATTTCTATTTTAGAAGGGTCTGCGGTTTTTACCGGGTAAGGCAATTCTTTATAGTGGCGCCCTTTTTCCCAAAGATCCGCTGCAAAACTCATTTGACTAAGCAGTAGCATGATCGCTACAAACGGCATCAACCAAAAACGATTCTGGCTCT
>NZ_LWGG01000623.1:0-843 GCF_001635365.1 Oleiphilus sp. HI0128
CTGGCCATCGCGGGACAGCGCTGAATTGTAGCTTCAACGAACATCATATCTGGGCTATTTGCCAAGCTTTATGTGAATATCGCCAGGCTCAAAATATTAGTGGTACTTTATTTTTGGGTAAAGATACCCACGCCTTGTCGGAACCTGCATTAATTAGTGCGCTTGAAGTCTTTGCGGCGCAAGATGTCGAAGTGCGCATTCAGCAGGGCGGTGGCTATACGCCTACTCCAGTTATCTCTCACGCCATTCTTAGTCATAACCAAGGGCGCACCCAGGGACTTGCCGACGGTGTGGTGATTACGCCATCCCATAACCCTCCTCAAGATGGAGGCTTTAAATATAACCCTCCTCATGGTGGGCCTGCAGATACCGATGTTACTAACCTGATTCAGGCACGTGCGAATGAACTTTTAGCTCAAGGTATGGAAAAAGTAAAAAAGGTTTCTTATTCGCAGGCTTTGGCAGCTAGCAGTACGCAAGAAATTGATTTTGTCATGCCCTACGTGAAGGACCTGGAATCTGTGGTTGATATGTCTGCCATTTCCAAAAGCGGCTTGCGTATAGGTGTTGACCCAATGGGCGGGAGTGGTATTGCTTACTGGGAGCCGATTGCCGAGCATTATGGTTTGAACCTGGAGTTAGTCAATAAGCGGGTTGATCCAAGCTTTTCGTTTATGCGTGTTGATAAAGACGGCAAAATTCGTATGGATTGTTCCTCACCTTATGCCATGGGTCAGTTGATTGAATTAAAAGACCAATATGATGTCGCCTTTGGCAACGATCCTGATTACGACCGTCATGGCATTGTGACTCGAAGCTCTGGCTTGTTAAACCCAAATCACT
>NZ_LWGG01000624.1:0-275 GCF_001635365.1 Oleiphilus sp. HI0128
TAACCCTCCTCAAGATGGAGGCTTTAAATATAACCCTCCTCATGGTGGGCCTGCAGATACCGATGTTACTAACCTGATTCAGGCACGTGCGAATGAACTTTTAGCTCAAGGTATGGAAAAAGTAAAAAAGGTTTCTTATTCGCAGGCTTTGGCAGCTAGCAGTACGCAAGAAATTGATTTTGTCATGCCCTACGTGAAGGACCTGGAATCTGTGGTTGATATGTCTGCCATTTCCAAAAGCGGCTTGCGTATAGGTGTTGACCCAATGGGCGGGA
>NZ_LWGG01000625.1:0-367 GCF_001635365.1 Oleiphilus sp. HI0128
ATGTTCCGCTCTTAGCCTTATGGTAAGTAGCCGTTTTTGGCTTGCCTAGCTTAGTTGTTTGAAAGCGCGATATCTAATTAAAGTGATGCAGTGCAGAGCTCGGAATATCAGTGATAATACTATGAACGCCCATTGCTTTTAGGGTTTCCATTCTTTCAATACTATTCACCGTCCAACATGATACCTCAAGCCCATAAGATTTTGCGTTTCTCAATAAGGTTGGGCTAATCAACCTGTTGTTGATGACCAGTAGCTTGCAATCGAGCGATACAGCGGTCTTCAATGGCCTGCGATACCGGTATTCTGCGACATAGCCGGTGTCTATTTCTGGCGATAATCGGTTTATTTCATGTAGAATCCAGCGGCT
>NZ_LWGG01000626.1:0-646 GCF_001635365.1 Oleiphilus sp. HI0128
AGCTGAACCAGTTTTCACTCGAGGATAAAGAACAGGTACGCATCGATACTACTTCTACCTCTTGGCTGCCAGGAATCGGCAGGCTGCAGGTTATGCCTTTGCACGATTTTGAGCATGAGCATGTCGCACTGGTGAAGTGGCCGAGTAATGAGCGTTTTCAGTCTCACCGTCATTTTGGAGGGGAGGAAATTTTTGTCCTATCGGGAAAGTTTTGTGATGAGCATGGCATCTATCCTAAAGGAAGCTGGATACGTAGCCCTCACATGAGTCAGCATCACCCCTTCGTTGAAGAGGAGACGGTCATTTTGGTGAAAACTGGGCACTTACCCGTGCCAATTAACCCTTAGATAATTAAGAGGCGAAAGTATCTCTACACACTAAAACGCTTTTAGTCAGCTCTGCTTAAGTGAGCAAAGTGGAATCTTAGGTGATCTTCTATGAAGCTTTGAATAAAAAAGTAACTATGGTCGTAGCCTTTTTGCATTCTGAGTTCTAGATTCGCGCCGACAGATTTGGCGGATTCTACAAGATTTTCGGGTTTTAGTTGTTCCAGCAGAAAATTATCCTCATCACCTTGATCCACTAATATCGGTAACGCACATCCATGTTCTTTTAACAGCTCGCAACTATCGTATTGTTTCCATGT
>NZ_LWGG01000627.1:0-395 GCF_001635365.1 Oleiphilus sp. HI0128
ATCCGCGAACGCTTCATCTAGAAGCGCTCGCCTCCGCGTAATTGTTTGTATTGACTTGCGAACTACTCTGATTCCAGCTCGATATCAATACCAAGCGAGCGAATTTCTTTAACAAGTACGTTGAATGATTCTGGCATGCCAGGCTCCATACGGTGATCACCATCAACGATGTTCTTATACATCTTGGTACGGCCGTTAACATCATCAGATTTAACCGTAAGCATTTCCTGTAGCGTATAAGCAGCACCGTAAGCTTCTAGCGCCCATACTTCCATCTCACCGAAGCGCTGACCACCAAACTGAGCTTTACCGCCCAATGGCTGCTGAGTAACAAGGCTGTATGAACCCGTAGAACGAGCGTGCATCTTGTCATCAATCAAGTGGTTCAACTTAAG
>NZ_LWGG01000628.1:0-326 GCF_001635365.1 Oleiphilus sp. HI0128
TTACTTGAAGAGCAGGTGATCTCACAAGAACAGTCTAAAAAGCTTGAAAATGACTGCTGAACGGTAGTCATTTTCAAGCTTTTTAGACTGTTCTTGTGAGATCACCTGCTCTTCAAGTAAGCGCTCAGAGTAGATAGAACGAGTTGTCTTCAAGCTCTTGATCACTTGATACATTAATGGCTGCGTGCCCGAAGGCTCATCCGCCTCGTTATGACCACGACGGCGATAGCAGAACAAGTCAATAACGACATCTTTCTTAAACTGATTGCGGAAATCAATTGCAACCTGAGTAGCAAACAAAACAGCTTCGGGGTCATCACCATTTA
>NZ_LWGG01000629.1:0-759 GCF_001635365.1 Oleiphilus sp. HI0128
ACAACTGCTTCCCTTAGTGTATCAGGCACTCGAGCAAATCAGTGTTTTACTTGACCCTATCGAGTTCAGCCCTAAAGATTACGAAGGTACCTTAAGACTTGCAACGACCGACTATGGCACTAATAACCTATTACCAAAATTAGTTCCGCTATTGCAAGAAGCCGCACCAAAGTTAAGTTTATCAACAGTTGATTGGCGCTCAAGCCTACTCACTGAGCTTGAACATAATCAGGTAGACCTGATGATTGGTGGCGTCACCTCTCCACCCGATAACATACACCAACGCATCGTTGCTCAAGATAACTACGCAGGCGTTATCAGGAAGTCTCATCCCTCTGAAGGAAAGATAGACTTACAAGAATATATTGGTATGAACCATATCGTAATTAGCTCCTCAGGCACCAGCAAAAGTCCGGTTGATGACTACCTTAAAAGCATTGGTCAACAACGAAAGGTCGCGCTCACGGTGCCACACTTTTTTGCTGCGCTGGAAATCATCGCCGCGACCGATTATATGATTCTGTTACCCAGTGGTTTTATTCGACGTTATGTCGACCAGGATAAGTTTACCGTCGTTAGCGCTCCTTTCCCCATTCCACCCTTAGAGATCGCCATGTTTTGGCACGCACGGATGCACCATGACCCAATGCATCGTTGGTTCAGACAGTTTATCTATGACAAACTTTATGCGCGGCATGATAGATATAAATAACCACATATCGAGACATATTCCTTGTATCACGTCAGTAAGAAACAATG
>NZ_LWGG01000630.1:0-2868 GCF_001635365.1 Oleiphilus sp. HI0128
CGTTATTCTTCCTAAAATCTGCAATGGTTTTGAAGTCTGGTGCAAGTCTCTCAGTTAACCACATTAGTTCGATATTGCGGTTAGCTTCTCGCTCTAATCGGCGTGAGGATTGAATTCGGTTCAGGTAGCCGTAGAGGTATAACTTAAGTAGCATTGCTGGGTGATAATTGGGACGCCCTGTATCTTTTGGGACAACACCTTTAAAGCCAAGTTCGTTTAAGTCGAGCTCATCAACAAAAACATCAATCACTCTGACAGGGTTTTCAGTACTGACGAAGTCATCGAGGACTTCAGGGAAAAATGTCGCCTGAGATCGGCTTTTACCCTTAATATGGTGGGACATAACAGCTCACTTCCTTGTTTTTAAGCTGTTGAGAATTATACCAAACTTGTTAATTCGAAAATGATACTTGCGTATATTTATGATCTGCTCACAGCAAAAACTGAACCACAGTTTTCACACAGCCTGTGCTCTTTTCGTTAATTCACTAAACGCAAAGTTTGGCTGAATAATCCCTATCTGTATATGTCTTCTGAATGGCAGACTTGCGGACTTTTTTGCCTGTGGGTGTTGAATTGCTATGCCGAGTGCCCCATTTTCGTCTGTAAGATCGAATTCTGTCTATCACGACCTTTATCGCGCCAGATCGAACCTTTTGGCTACAAGTACGTAACAGTATACCATTCTGGACTGAGCCCTTTAATTGTCCATTTCAATTCGAATTGGCACCTATGGAAGCCTGTCATCACTCATCAGAGCACTAACGCGCTTACGCTCTGTTTCATCAAAGTGATAGGCCAACAGTTCAGAAATGGATTGCTCCTTATCTTGTTCACTTAAGCTAGAATCTAAGACAGTTTTTCGCTCAGCGGAAAAGCTGCTAAGTCTCTGCGACCATTGCGCTCGACGTTTGTCTAAATCGGCTAGCGCTGCCGCAGCCTCACTCCCTAGCATGTTCTCCCGCAGCTGATACACTTCGCTAACGGGCGCATTATCGGCTTTCATTTTTCTAACTTGTTCTGATAGCAATGCATGTTGCTGAGCGCGCTGCCTCGTTGCTCTAATGTCCTCTGGTAGTTCAAGGCTCGCTATCTCTATATGTTGTTGTTTTTCTGTTGCTGTTAGTGTTTCATCACTGTTGATTTTTAACTGCTGAATCAAGAACCTGTTCTGGATATCTTCAGAAGCAAAGAATGCTTCATATTCAACTTGATCAAAGAAGCGCTCTCTGTAGGTCTTAATCTCAGACTGCTGAGCTATCAGTTTATCGAGCATATTTACTCCCGAATCGTATACAACAAAACCCTGCTGAAGCTCCTCGATACCGATTTTGTAGTCAATATAACGTTTAAGTAGGTCCAGAGCTTGTGAACGAGCCGGCTCGCCTAGCTCTGCTTTAATAGTTTCTTGGATTGAAGCAATGACCTGCTCTAGTTCATACTCTCCAAGAGTAGATAGGAAGTATTCGAACATATCTTTAAGACCTTCATCAGCCAGCAAGTTCTGACTTTCATCAACACTTAAGTTGTGATTCACATCAGTTCCCGCGAGTGATGAAGAAGAAAGCGCTTTGATACCCTCCACTTCATAGGGTTTGTGATACAAAGACTCGTTAATTTTTCTGGCTTCTATCATAGTAACAGGCGCACTATCCGAGCCTATTTCTGCGTAACCAAAGTATTCATACAAAGCAATCGATACCACGAAAATGACTGCTATCGATGCAATCGACCCGGTTTTTATCGTCATAATAACCTCTTAAAAAAGTGGGGCCCATAGGACCCCAAAACGGCATTTCCAGTATAAGGTTGCCTGATTGCCCAAATTGGAAAGCACATAATTCTCTAGGAATCGTTTATAGGCCAGCCTTCTTAAGGCGGTTAGCATGTTTCTTAAATAAGGTCTTTGGATCAGTCTCGAACAATGATGTTAATCCTAAGACATGATTATTGGCATCAATGTGGTTCATGAAGTAATCATCACGAATAACCTGGCCAAAGTGAGATGCACAACGCCCGGTAATACCGTCGTTATCTTCACCTGAATCAAACGCTAAACCTGTGATGGCAAACAAGGTATCTGAAATATCCCCAACAGCAGTCAGATGACCTGTGCCGCTCCATGAATAGAGCTTGATATCTTCGCCATTGATCGTCACTTGCGAAGGCCCATTACCACACTCAGTTGTCGGTAAGCCATGCGTGTAAGTTGCATTGTATTGCGCTGCACCTTGAGCATTAAACTCTCCCAACATAGCGTAAATATCAGAGTCGGACTTTTTATTGTCTGATAATAAGTTAACTAGATCACCGACTGCATTAGCAAACGCGCCAAATAACGTTCCACGAATTGTTTCTGGTGGAGCTACATCTGTCACCAAGTCTGCAATAGGCGAACCAGTATGTGGCGTATGCATCGTAGTAACCGACGCAACAAGGTCAGGACGTGTTTCCATTACATAACGCGAAGTCATACCACCCTGGCTATGACCCATTAGGTTGAACTTTTCGATTCGTCCACCGGAACTTGCTTTAATTTCCTCAAGCTGAGCGATCAGCTCTTCACCTCGGCCCACAGAACTATCAAAAGCATTGATCTTAGCTACATAAGCTTCACCACCACGACTTTCAATAGCGCTCGGAATCTGATGCCAATAATCGACAATAGAAATTGAGTCGAAGGCAAATATTCCAGGTACTAACATGATTGGATTTTCTGTTTTCGTGTAACTAAAATAATCAGAAAAGAATCCTGCTTGTGTCGGAGCAGCTGCTGCACATGTGAGAGCAGCCGTTAATGCGAGTGTCTTTTTCATAGATATATCCTCAAATTTATTTTTATACTGAGTTAAATACCAGCCTTTTAAA
>NZ_LWGG01000631.1:0-292 GCF_001635365.1 Oleiphilus sp. HI0128
ATTCAAAAACTTTCCTATTGAAAGACGCTTTGACCGATCTCTAATAAACATTGAACTAGCGACATGCAGTGTCGAGGACAGAGCCTCAAGTACTCTCGGAATCGACCCACATCGGAATGAAGTAACATGAGTGAGCAAAATAAAGCGCATCTGATCTACGATAAAGAAGATAAGCCGAGCAAAGACCGTCCGTGGATTTTCAGAACCTACGCCGGACACACCAATGTTTGGGCCTCCAATGAGCTTTACCGTAATAACCTGGCAAAAGGCCAGACGGGTTTAAGTATTGCAA
>NZ_LWGG01000632.1:0-453 GCF_001635365.1 Oleiphilus sp. HI0128
GAAATTTTGCTAGTTGTTGAAGCAGTTTCAAATGAAAAGGGTGTTGAAAAAGATATTATTTTTGAAGCGATTGAACTGGCTTTAGCGGCAGCAACCAAAAAACGTTACGAAGACGAAGAAGACGCCAATATTGAAGTTAAGATCGACCGTAAGACTGGTGATCACGAAACCTTCAGGCATTGGACTATCGTTGATAATGAAGCTGTTCCAGGTTTGGGTACCGAGTTGACAATGCAGGAAGCAGAGGAAATAGATACATCTCTGCAACCAGGCGATATTCATACCGAACAGGTTGAATCAATTTCATTCGGTCGAATTGGTGCTCAGGCAGCAAAGCAGATTATTGTCCAGAAAGTTCGCGAAGCAGAGCGAGAGAAGATTGTCGATAGTTATCGCGATCGCGTCGGTGAACTTGTTTCAGGTACCGTGAAGAAAGTAACACGAGATAATGTG
>NZ_LWGG01000633.1:0-271 GCF_001635365.1 Oleiphilus sp. HI0128
TACTGGAACCTTAGCGCACTCTGAAGCGAGTGATGTGGACTTATGGTTGTGCTTTGACCCTGGCCTGGGCGAAGACGCTATGGCTTCGCTCGCAGAAAAAGCCAAGAAGATAGATGATTGGGCAAACAGTCTAGGCTTGGAGCTTCATACTTTTTTGATGAATGCGGAAAAGTTTAAGGCTGGGCACTTGAATAACCGCATGGATAAAGAAAGTAGTGGTTCTGCACAACATTATTTGCTGCTGGACGAGTTTTATCGTACTGCGATTTTA
>NZ_LWGG01000634.1:0-334 GCF_001635365.1 Oleiphilus sp. HI0128
GTTATCTTTTGGGTGAATATGAATTTTGCTTTAGGGCACGGAGCTTTGCGCTACTACAGTGGTGGTGTTAAAGGAACATGGGATAGCACAAATCGCTAAGGTTAGGCTTAGAAAAGGAAGGGGAATATTTTGTTTGGTTTGATTAGTGGTCTGGTAGTGTTATGTCTAGCGGTGTTCGCATTGGCTGTTGTCATGATACGAAAAAAGAACATGCACATATGGTTGGGGCATTATATTTCTATCAGGCTTAAAGGTAAGCCAAAGGTAGATGGGCCAGTGCACATCATGTTTTGTTTTGTGGATCACTATGAACCTCAGTGGGGGCGCCCGAATA
>NZ_LWGG01000635.1:0-294 GCF_001635365.1 Oleiphilus sp. HI0128
TCACACTCAATATCCTTGCCCTCGACAAGGCGAACATCGGCAGGCACTACGTTGCCGGCCTCCAGGCTAATAATATCGCCAGGGACGAGTTGCGTGCTGGAAATAGTCTGCCATTTGCTATCGCGTAAAGTCAGCGTCTCGAGTGTCGCCATGGCTCTAAGAGAAGCCATCGCTTTTTCAGCCCGGAATTCTTGAAAAGCGCCCAATATTGCATTGAGGCCAATAATACAAAGGATAATAAGTGTATCCACGGCTTCACCGACTAGACCGGAAATCGCCGCCGCGCAGAGTAGC
>NZ_LWGG01000636.1:0-533 GCF_001635365.1 Oleiphilus sp. HI0128
ATGAGGCTGATCAACCAAGTGCTTAAGACGAGCACTTCCAGACTCGTCTAAATTTGGCATACGCTCATAATCATTCCAGGGCGCTGCTTGCATGATTATTCCCGTGTCATCTTGTCAGCCGCTTCTTTGGCTTTTTGTTTAGCTAAAGCAACTCGAAGATCGTGAGCTCTTTGCTCTGCTACTTTCGCGGCTTTGAGAACCTTCATTCTTTCCAGCGAGCTAACCGCTTGTAATCTATCTTCAGCTTGGTTGTTTGTCTCTCCTTTTGGTCGCAGGTTTATGGAAGACAGTACAACTCGAATAAACTCTTCTCTTCTATCAACATCATTGATGTATACCTTGTTGGTTCCAGCTTGGGCCAGTTCTTTAGCTGTGTTTTCAAAGGCATCCAACAGAAGAGCCAGTTCAAACCTAAAGCCCTTAAAGCTGTTATCCATTAAAAAATACGCGATCAACATCGTTGCGCGATACCAATCACATTGCTCATAAGGCCGTTTAAAACGAGTGAGTTCTGATGCTCGCACTGAGGTGCT
>NZ_LWGG01000637.1:0-530 GCF_001635365.1 Oleiphilus sp. HI0128
GGTGAGATTCGTAGTAAGGAGACGATGGATTACGCGGTCACCTTTGCCGAGACTGGACACCTATGCTTGGCAACACTACACGCTAATAACGCTAACCAAGCACTCGACCGGATCATTAACTTTTTCCCGCCTGAACAGCAAAACCAGATATGGATGGATTTATCCCTAAACCTAAAGGCAATTGTTGCCCAGCAATTGATTCCAACGCCCGATGGTAAAGGCCGCCGAGCCTGTATCGAAGTGCTACTCAACACGCCTTTATGTGCAGACCTCATCCGCAAAAAAGAAATTCATAAGTTGAAGGAAATAATGACCAAATCGCGAGATATTGGTATGCAGACCTTTGATCAGGCCCTGTACGACCTGTATTCAGCTGGAGATGTTACTTATGAAGATGCGCTCGCCTATGCAGATTCAGCGAACGATTTACGTTTGATGATAAAGCTGGGGGCAGACGCCTCATCGCCTAACCAACTATCAGCAACAACTGATCGTCTTAGTATTCA
Source organism: Oleiphilus sp. HI0128 (assembly GCF_001635365.1). Classification (NCBI taxonomy): domain Bacteria; kingdom Pseudomonadati; phylum Pseudomonadota; class Gammaproteobacteria; order Oceanospirillales; family Oleiphilaceae; genus Oleiphilus; species Oleiphilus sp. HI0128. The sequence goes on from NZ_LWGG01000637.1 coordinate 507, forward strand.
GGATGATGGAGACATTGGTTTTTA
>NZ_LWGG01000638.1:0-46194 GCF_001635365.1 Oleiphilus sp. HI0128
TAAAAAATGTAACGGAGTCTTCTATGGCCTGGAATGAGCCGGGTGGTAATCGTAATGATAACGACCCTTGGGGTTCTAATAATCGAGGGAATAAAGGCGGCAATAATCAAGGGCCACCTGATCTCGATGAAGCTTTAAAACAACTGATGGATAAGCTGAATGGCTTGTTTGGTTCAGGCCCGAAAAAAACTGGTGGCTCTTCTGGCGGTTCAAGCCAGGGTGCTGGTGGTGTATTTATTTTGGCATTGATTGCGCTGGTCATCTTTTTAGGCTTTAAGTCATTTTATACCATTGATGAGCAGGAAAGAGGCGTTGTCCTTCAATTAGGTAAGTACAACCGAACCTTGGACCCGGGCTTACGCTTTGTGATTCCTGTTGTCGAGAAGGTCATTCCTGTAAACGTAACTAATGTTCGAAATGCCGAGTTGAAGCAAGAAATGCTGACTCAGGATGAGAACGTGGTTCAGGTTGAACTAAACGTTCAGTATACGGTATCGGACCCAGTAGCATTTGCTTTACGCGTTGAAGATCCAGAGCGTAGTTTACAACATGCTGCTGAATCAGCATTACGGCATGAAGTGGGTAGTACAGATTTGAACCCAATTCTAACGGCTGGCCGTGCTGTGCTTGCAGAAAATGCGCGAACGCGTCTGCAAAGCTTTATGGATTCCTACGACACGGGTGTTAACGTTAGTATTGTTAACGTTAAAGAAGCGCGTGCACCTGCTGCTGTTCAGTCAGCCTTTGATGATGTTCAAAAGGCTAATCTGGATAAAGAGCGTTATGTAAACGAAGCAGAGGCTTATGCCAACACCGTTGTTCCCGAAGCGCGTGGTAAGTCTCAGCGAATGTTAGAAGAAGCGAACGCATATAAAGAGCAGGTTATCTCTCAGGCACAAGGTGAGGCTGATCGTTTTAAGAAGTTACTTGTTGAATATAAAAAAGCGCCAGAAGTTACCAGAGACCGTTTATATCTTGACGCAATCTCATCGGTATACAGCAATAGCAGTAAAGTCTTGGTGGATGTAGAAGGCGGCAACAATATGATGTATTTGCCTTTGGATAAGCTAATGTCTAACCGCTCTGTTAGTCTATCAAATGATGATAGCGTAGATCAGTCTGTGTCAGATATTGCAGACCAAGTTATTGAGGAGCTTCGTTCAAGAAACAACCGTACATCCAGGGAGAGCAGATAAATGTCTAAGTCTTCATTATTATCTTTGATTTCATTACTGGTTGTTGTCGTTGTTCTATCTGCATCGATTTATGTAGTAGATGAGCGAGAAGTGGGTATCAAGCTTCAGTTTGGTGAAATCGTTGAAACAAACATTCAGCCAGGTGTGCACTTCAAGATGCCTTTCTTTCAGAATGTTCGTTTGTTTGATGCGCGTCTTCTAACCTTAGATGCACAGCCAGCACGTTTTCTTACCGTGGGTAAGAAATTTGTAATCGTTGACTCTTTCATTAAGTGGAAGATTGTCGATGTTAAAGCTTATTACAAGGCAACAGCGGGTAATCGTTGGCAAGCCACGACCTTGTTGGCGAACTCAACCAACAAAGGCTTACGAGACGAATTTGCATCTCGCAGCTTAACTGAGGTGGTATCGGGTGAGCGTGATCAGTTGATGAGTATCATTACCAAGAAGCTAAATGAGCAAACGGTTAGTGAGTTTGGTATTCAAGTGGTCGACGTGCGTGTGAAAGGAATTGACCTGCCTGAAGATTTGAGTAAAAACGTATACCGTCGTATGGCGACTGAGCGTGAGCGGGAAGCAAGAGAAACTCGTTCGCAGGGTAAGGAGCTAGCAGAAGGTATTAAGGCAAACGCCGATCGTCAAAAGATTGTACTGGAAGCTGATGCTTATCGTAAGTCGGAAGAAATACGTGGTGAAGGTGATGCCATTGCTGCAAACACCTATGCTGAAGCCTTCAATAAGGACCCAGAGTTCTATTCTTTTACGCGTAGTTTGAAAGCTTATACAGATACATTCTCTGGTAAAGATGATGTCTTGCTGCTTAAACCAGATAGCGACTTCTTTAAGTATATGAAGAAGCCTGACGCGAAGTAATCTAAGTTAATTTCGCTCTATCAAAACGCGAATAGATAAGTTCTATTCGCGTTTTTTTATGCTTTTTGCAAACATTGGTTTTTTTGTGCGCAATAAAACTGTAAAATCGCGTGCTTTTGGGTCTTCTAGAATTTGAAGGCCAATTTCAGCCCTTATTTTGCTGAAATAATGTTGTTTGATAAGACTGTCCATAAGAGAGAATTTGCATGAGTGTGTCTGAACGCTGGTTACTGCCAGATGGGGTTGATGAACTGCTGCCACCAGAAGCGTGGAAAGTAGAGCAGATGCGCCGGTCGATGCTCGATATTTATGCTTCCTATGGTTACGAGCTGGTATCACCGCCGCTTATAGAGTATTTAGAGTCATTGTTGACGGGGACTGGAAACGAGTTAGATTTACAGACGTTTAAGGTGACCGATCAGCTCACAGGCCGTTTGATGGGGGTACGCTCTGATATAACGCCTCAGGTAGCAAGAATTGACTCGCATATGCTTAAAACTAACGGTATTAGCCGACTATGCTATGCAGACACCGTGCTACATACTAGACCTGCACACATGCTTACTAACCGCTGTCCGATGCAAATTGGCTGTGAATTATTCGGTGAGAAAAGCCAGGCGGCAGACCTTGAAGTAATTTCTTTGATGCTAGATACGCTAAATGCCGCTCAGGTAGGTCGTATACATATTGATCTGGCGCATGTCGGAATTTACCGAGGGCTGTTAGAATCTGCAAGCTTTGATGAAAGTACTGAAATTAAAGTGTTTGATGCACTTAGTCGAAAATCTATACCTGAATTGGACGCTTTAGCTCAAGCAGATGATGCAAATAAAGAGATAATTTTACTTATTAGAGATATTGCCAACCTAAGTGGTGGTGTTGAGTCTCTAGAAAAAATTCGTCAAAGTGTTGAGCGTTTAAAGCTAAGCGCTAACGAAGGTATTGTTTCCGCTATTGCTGAGCTGCAGAGAATTATTGATCAAATTCAGCTTCGTTTTGATGGTGTTGAAATCGGGATCGATTTTTGTGAGTTACGTGGATACAGCTATCATACTGGTATTTTGTTTTCAGCGTTCAGCTTGGGTTATGGATATGCCTTAGCGAAAGGTGGCCGCTACGATGATATCGGTAAAGGTTTTGATCATGGTCGGGACGAACGTTCGCGTCCTGCTACCGGCTTTAGCGCAGATCTAAAAGCTATTTTGAAAGTCTCTAGCTTGGCTGCAGAAACGCCTGAAAAGGAAAGAGTCTTTGCACCTCTGTCTGATGATAAAAAATTGCATAGTGAGGTAGCAGCGCTACGTAAGTCCTATCAGGTAGTTCAAGCGTTAAATGCTGCAGATACTGCGAAAGGGTATTCTTGTAGCAAACAGCTGGTATTAAAAGATCAACAATGGGCTCTTGAGCCTGTTGGCTAGTGTTATTTCGGGCGGCTAAGATAGCGGTCCATTCAGTTTAAAGGCTTGTCAGTATCTTGTTTAGCTGGCAATTAGCAATAAAAGCATTGTGCTTTTTCTATGAGAAGAGAAGTTATGGGTAAGAATGTTGTCATTTTGGGCACCCAATGGGGTGACGAAGGCAAAGGTAAAATCGTTGACTTATTAACAGATCAGGTTGCGACGGTAGCGCGATTCCAGGGTGGCCATAATGCCGGTCATACACTGGTAATTGACGGGGAAAAGACAGTATTACATTTGATTCCTTCCGGAATTCTACGTGATAACGTTACTTGTCTGATTGGTAATGGCGTCGTGCTTGCTCCTGATGCTCTTATCAAGGAAATGACTGAACTTGAAGAAAAAGGTGTGCCGGTTAAGGAGCGCTTAAAGCTGAGTTTGGCTTGCCCATTAATTTTGCCTTATCACGTTGCGCTTGATCAAGCGCGAGAGATAGCGAAAGGTGCTGATAAGATCGGTACGACTGGTCGCGGAATCGGCCCAGCGTATGAAGATAAAGTTTCTCGTCGAGGTCTAAGGTTAGGTGACTTGGTTGATGCAGAAAACTTTGCTAAAAAGCTTAAAGAAATTATGGAATACCACAACTTTGTATTGGAAAACTTCTACAAAGTTGAGCCTGTAGATTATCAAAAGACGCTTGATGATGTGCTTGAGATGGCGAAGGTTCTTTTACCGATGGCGGTTGATGTCACGGACGAGCTTCACGCATACCGTAAAGCGGGTGAGAATATCTTGTTTGAGGGTGCCCAGGGCTCCTTGCTAGATATTGACCACGGTACCTACCCATTTGTAACATCTTCAAATACGACCGCAGGTGGCACGGCGACCGGTAGTGGTTTCGGTCCTATGTACCTTGATTACGTACTGGGTATTACTAAAGCTTATACAACTCGAGTTGGTTCTGGTCCATTCCCAACAGAGTTGTTTAATGATCAAGGTCGTCATCTTGCCGAGAAAGGCCATGAGTTTGGTGCAACCACTGGTCGTCCACGTCGTTGTGGTTGGTTTGACGCGGTTGGTTTACGTCATGCTATTCAGATCAATTCGGTGTCTGGTATTTGTTTGACCAAACTTGATGTACTAGATGGTCTTGAAGAGATTCAGGTTTGTGTAGGTTATAAGACTAAAGCGGGTGAAGAATTAACACGCCCACCGCTTGATGGTCGAGGTTATGAAGATCTGGAACCTGTATTTGAGTCGCTACCTGGTTGGTCAGAAAGCACTTTAGGTGTGCAGAAACTAGAAGACCTTCCTGAAAATGCTCGAAGCTATATCAAGTACATTGAAGAGAAGATTGAAGCGCCTGTTGATATTATTTCAACCGGCCCTGATCGTGTTGAGACGATTGTGCTGAGACATCCTTTCGACTGATTTAGCTAATCAATACTTAAAAAGCCTGATTGCTTTATGCTTTCAGGCTTTTTTTATGAGCGAGTGTTTTGAGTTGAGAGTGACTACAAGCTATTTTTTATTTGCAATGAAAGTCGCACGCAAAGGGGCAGGGTAGCCTTCAAGCGTTTTGCTCTGGTCTGTTGGGTCTAGGAAGTCCTTTAAGGATTGGAACTTCATCCAGTCCGTGCTTCGCTGCTCTTCAGTTGAGGTGATGTTGCTCTCTACACAGCGAATATTAGTGAAACCGGCTCGCCTTAGCCATAAGCTCAGGGTTTCTTTAGTTGGTAGATACCAGACGTTTCGCATCATGGCGTAACGATCCTCTGGCATTAGACTATAGCCTAGCTCACCTTCACAAATGAGCGTTTCCAGCACCAGTTCGCCGCCCTGGCGCAAGGTCCCCTTGAGCTCCAATAGGTGATCGATAGGTGAGCGGCGATGGTAAAGCACGCCCATTGAGAAAGTTGTGTCAAAGGCCTCTAGCTGTGGTGTCACATCTTCCATTCGTACTGGGAGCAAATGGATGGGTGCTTGAGGGCCACAATATTTCTTTAGAGTCTCGAACTGTAGTAAGAATAAAAAGTTCGGGTCGATCCCAATAACATTTTGTGCGCCTTCGCCCAACATACGCCAGCAGTGATAACCAGAACCGCAGCCTACATCGAGTATAATCCGGTTTTTTAAGGGGGTGATGTGGTCTTTGATACGTTCCCATTTCCAGTCTGATCGCCACTCCGTATCGATATGAACGCCGAATAAGTCATAGGGTCCTTTTCGCCAGGGTATTAAACCTCTAAGTGCTTGTTCAAGCTGTTTAAACGTATCACTATTTAGGCCTTCCTTGCTGTCGGCACCAACACGTGAAGCATCTAGATTGACGATGTCGGAGTTTAAAACTGGCAGAGAATGATAGGCCTCCAACCAACGCTTTAAGTCACCATGAGGCTTTTCTTGAAGCTTATGTTTGAGTAGGGGGATTAAAGTCTCCAACCAGGGTTCGAGCTTGTTGCTGCGCATGAAAGCAAATAAGTCGTCATAGAGAGGGTAGAAATCCATCGTTATACCTAAGCTGCTTTAATCGCTATCAGCGACATAAAGTTGAAACATTGATACCAAAGGTGGGAGTGAGTAAACCCGGCCTCTTTCAAACGCGCTTGATGGGCTTCTAGGGTGTCTGGCATTAGTACCTTTTCAAGGGCGCTTCGCTTTTGGCTCACTTCCAGTTCACTATAGCCGTTTGCGCGTTTAAACAACCAGTGCAGTTCTTCTAGCTCGCTTTGCTCATTTTGATTGTCAAAACAGATCTTTTCGGAAAGAATTAGTACGCCACCCGGCTCCATTGCAGCATAGATATCTTTGAGGAGTTTTAAGCGCAATGCAGGGTCAACAAACTGCAGGGTGAAATTTAACGTCACGACTGAGCAAGGTTGAAACGCCAGCTCTGTGATATCCTTACACACAAGTTCAACGGGAGTTTCTTCGTTATCTATTTTGATATAGTGGTTGCAGCGATCAAGCATCGACTCTGAGTTATCGACGGCGATGAGTTGGCAACTTTTGTCTCTTAAGCCATGGCGCATAGCAAGTGTTGATGCACCTAGGGAACAACCCAGGTCATAACATGCTGAATCGTTCTGAGCGTAGCGCTCAGTGATGAGACCGATCATCGGAATTATCGTGGTGTAACCGGGAACCGAGCGACGGATCATGTCAGGGAAAACTCGGGCAACTGCTTCGTCAAACTTGAAGTCGCCTACGCTATCAAGCGCTTGAGAAAAAATAGTGTCAGGTTTTTGTTCAGTCATTACTTGCTTACCAGTTCTCCACAGCGTACACCGCGATTTTTATAATCGACTAACAAACCCTGCATGCCATCATTTTTATCTGACTGGATAAATAAATAGCCTTGATGACAAACGGCTGTTTGGTTTGAAGGTTTGTGAGAAAGTCGGTATTCGCCTTGATCAAGTTTTTCTATAAAAATAGCTTTATATTCAGCGACAGGGTAGTCATCTTTTTGTTTGTTATGCTGAATGAGCCCATTTTGTTCCAAAGTGAAAAAGGTTACGAAAACTGTTATGAAAATGGCGATGACAAGTGTCGACTTTTTTACCTTGTCTTGCTCTTCTATTTCTTGATCGTTTGGTGCTTGTTCGTTCATTGTTTGTTCCAGTAATAATCTTAGCGGCCTAGTTTATGCGATGCGTGACTGAAGACAAGTCTTAGTAAGCTTGGAGCTTCAGTGGTGGTTCATCCAAAATTGATAGCTGCTCTCTCAGCTCAAGTATATGTGATGACCAATAGCGCTCGGTATTGAACCAAGGAAAGTGCATTGGAAATGCAGGGTCGGTCCAGCGACGTGATAACCAGGCAGCATAATGCATCATACGCAAAGTACGTAGGGTCTCGATAAGTTTGAGCTGGCGCGTATCAAACTCGCAGAACTCTTCATAGCCTTCAACCAGCTCGATCATTTGCTGGGTTTGTTGATGCCGGTCTCCTGAAAGCATCAACCATAGATCCTGAATTGCAGGGCCATTCAGGCAATCATCAAAATCGACAAAGTGTGCTTGGTCTTCACGCCAAAGAATATTGCCAATGTGGCAGTCGCCGTGAAGTTTAATCGGGTTGAATGGGCAGCTCTTCCATATATGTTGCATCTTATCAATCAGGTCTTGGCTTAAGGTTTCGTATGCCGGTCGAAGCGATCTGGATAGAAAGTCGTTGTCTAGCAAGAACTGTCTGCTCTTGATCGCCCAGTTTTCGATGCAAAAGTTTTGACGGTGCTTAAAGGTTTCTGCGTTACTGACCTGGTGTATTCGGCCGATGTTACAACCGATTCGGTAGAGTGTGTCGGGTATTTCAATCTCGGGTGCATATCCGCCTTGGCGCTTAAATAATGCAAAACGGAAATCTTGGTAATCGTGAAGTGTGCTGCCATTTATTAGCATCGGTGGGACGACAGATATGTCGTTTTCTAGCAAGCTTCTGGTAAATTCATGCTCTTCAAGAATGGCTTCAGTCGTCCAGCGTTGGGGGCGATAAAACTTAGCGATAATAGGCGTGCCATCTTCAATTCCTACCTGATAGACCCTGTTCTCATATGAGTTAAGGCTAAGGATGCGAGAGTCGCTAAATAGCCCGATTGACTCGACTGCGTCGAGTACGAAGTCGGGTGTAAGTTGTGCGTAAGGATGTTCGTTATCAGGTGAACTCAAGGTGTCTTGTCTCTTAGAGAATCGTCTAGGTTAAATACCGCTATTGTAGCATGGGAGGCGGCTTAGTGGCGGACTTAGTGTTGATATGCTTTCATGTGCTCTTTCAGTGCTTCCTGAGCTCGATAAAGGCGCATCTTAGTAGCACTTAGTTTTAGGTCACAGACTTCGGCCACTTCTTCGATGCGTAATTCTGCTGTGTAACGTAGGGTTAGAATTTCTCGTTCTTTAGGTGCTAATAATTGCATTGCGCTATCGAGGTCGCGTTTTGTGGTGTTGATGGTGCTTGTTCTTTCTTGGCTTGGATCATCTGTTAACATTGCTTGCAGTTCTCGGGTGCGTTTACGCTTGTCTGCAGCACTCAAGCAGGTATTCGTGGCAATTCTAGCGATCCAGGTTTTAAAACTGGAGCGACCCTCGAATTTGACTAGCGAGTGGAAAACTTTAAGCATGACTTCCTGCGATACATCATCAGCATCATCAAGATTTCCGAGCATCTTCAGGCAAATATGAAAGACCAGCTTTTCGTATTTTCGAATAAGCTTTTCGTATGCACAGGTACGATAGGGCAGCTCTTCCTGTGCTTGGGTGACCCACTCATTGTCAGGGTCATTATTGGCAGGAAGAGCTACATGGTTGTGCTTGGTTTCTACGCTATTAAGCGTCATGCTAGTAATTGGTAAGCAGAGTTATTGCGATAGAATCTCCACTTGAGAATCAATTAGTTTACTGTTGGGGATTGTGATTTTGCGGCCGTCTTCAGTTTCTATAATCAGCGCAGTAGAGCAGATCTCAATTACTTCACCAGAAACGTTATCAACCTTAATTTTGTTACCCGGAACATATAGTTCACGAGCATAAACGCCTGCAACGACATTTCCGGCAACATGTTTTGTGCCTAAACCGAGTGCAAGTGCAACTGCTCCTGCAGCAGAGAGCAAAAAGATAATAACAACCTGGTTTAGCAAATCGGTTTCAATCTCTAGTTGGTTGATCGCCAGTGACACTACAATGATAACAATTAGCGCATAAATAATTCCGCCAATTGTACGTTCATAACCTAGGTTAATGCTGGCAAGTGAGGCCTCAATGGCAGTTCGCACAAGTCCTGCAATGAATAAACCGATCAAGGTTAGAATAAGAGCGCTAATCACTTTTGGTATATACAGCACGAAGTGATCAATGGTGGCGGAGACTCTATCCAGGCCTAAAGCATCTGAAGCAGAGATGATAAATGTGAGAAATACAAGCCAGTAAATTATCTTAGATAGCAGTATTGACGGCCCTGAGCTCATGCCTGCTTTCTTCAGTGCAACATCAATGCCCGCTGTTTCGGCTAAGCGGTCAAGGCCGATTTTTGAAAATAGCTTTGCTATGGCTCCGGCTAGAAATTTAGCGACAAAGTATCCACCTATCAGTAGGCCTAGTGCGGTGAGTAGGCTAGGTAAGAATTCAGCGATCTTAGCCCATAGTATCATCGGATCGGCTAGGGTTTCTTTCATTGCTTCGAGCATTACTAACTCCTGATAGGTCGCTTAGGTCTGTTGGTCAGACTGATTGTTCTTGGGAGCAAGTTGGTCACTATTTTTAAGTGCCAAGTTTGCGAACATCGGGGCAAACAACTCAGCCATGGTTACCCATATTTTGACCAGCGCAAAGCTCATCGTGTCGTGTTGACTTGTTTGGGTGCGTGTCTTCTGGAGTACCGATTTTATGTTGTCAGATTTTGGTTTTTCATCGGATTTGAACAGTGCGTCAAGATCGTCGAGGTCATCCATAGTGTTGGTCTCAATTTGAATTGATGAAATTACAGAAATTATGACATAAGTCGATAAAAGAAAGTCACAAAATAAAATTAAAAAATAAATTGTGACTTTTGGCTTTCTTAGGAGTGTAATTTGATGGAATTAAAACTAAAAGGTATTAGGAGATAAATAATGGAACAGCAACTACAGGATATTTGGAAGCAGGTAGAAGAGCCCGTCATGCTTTATGGAGGGCAGGTAGTATTAGCGATACTGTCTTTAATTATTGGCTGGTGGATTGTTAACAGGATTTCGTCGCTGGTAAATAGTAGTCTGCATAAGAATATGCCAGATGAAACGTTGGCAAAATTCTTCTCAAGCGGTGTCGAAATAGTTTTAAAAGTATTGCTCGTAATTAGTGTTGCCTCAATGGTCGGAATTGAAACGACATCGTTTGTAGCTGTGCTTGGTGCTGCGAGTTTGGCAGTGGGCCTTGCCTTACAAGGGAGTCTTTCTAACTTTGCGGGTGGTGTCATGATTCTAATATTCCGCCCAATACAGGTGGGTGAATACATTAGTGCACAAGGCCATGAAGGAACCGTCAAGGATATCGGTATATTTGTAACAACCTTACTGACCTTGGATGAGCGTATTATAATCGTGCCAAACGGGCCCTTGGCCAATGGTTCCATTACTAATTATTCCCGTAACGAAACACGCGCTGTTGAGATCGCGATCGGTATTAGTTACTCTGACAATATAAGAGAAGCAAAAGAAGCAATGGAATTAGTGTTGCGAACCGATCAGCGGGTGCTTGATAATAAAAATAATTTGGTAGGCGTATCGAATTTAGGTGACAGTTCGGTTGATTTTCTGGTTCGTGCTTTTGTTCGCTCGGAAGACTACTGGAGCTTTTACTTTGACGCGAGACCGTTACTTAAGCAAGCTGTTGAAGAAGCTGGTGCAACAATACCTTTCCCTCAGCGCGATATTCATTTGCTCAAAGAAAGTGCCTAAATATAGTTACATATACGAATTAATAGTTTTAGATAAATGAGAGTTCTGGAGAACTGATTATGAAGAAGAATTTACTACTTGCGGGTGTCCTTGCTGCTGGCGTATCAACTGCAACTGTCGCTGACGAATATCCAAATTTTGAGGCATTTTTAGGGGGGGCTTTTTACCACCATGATGACGACCGCTCATTTGATGACGCATTTAGCCTGGAAGGTGGTATTGAACTTCCTGTAAACGAAGTGATGTCTCTTGAAGCATGGTTATCTGCTTATGAGGTTGAAGGGAAATATAGTGGTGCTGAGCTTGATGCAGAGCGCATCAATCCCGGTCTGTTGTTCCATTTGAAGCGTGGTGATGTGCGTCCATTTATTTCTGCTGGTTTCAGTCATTTAGAATATGAAACAGAGGGTGGCGATGACCACAGTGAGTCATTGATCAATTTAGGTGTGGGTGTTAAAAAGTACTATGACTCAAACTTGATTCTTCGAGCTGAAGTGCTTGCGATGAATAGCCTGGATAACGAAGTGCTGGATGTTGGTGCTCGCTTAGCTGTTGGTTATGCATTTGGTCGTGATGTCGCGCCAGCAATGATGGTGGAAGCACCTGTCATCACTCCTGTTAAGCAAGTGGTTCAGAAGCAAGAGCCTGCTCCCGTTAAAGAGGAAGTTAAGCCAGCGCCAGTTCAAAAGGTAGTGATCAAAGACTCTGACAAAGATGGCGTAGCGGACAACATCGATAAGTGCGCGGGTACTAATGCTGCGTTTAAGGTCGATGCGTCGGGATGTCCCGTCATGCTGACAGAAACTGTTTCTATCCAGATGGATGTCAAGTTCCCGTCAAATAGCTCTATACTTTCTAAGGATAACTACCCGGAAATCGAGAAAGTTGCCGAGTTTATGCAGCAGTTTGAGAAAACTGTTGTGACCGTAGAAGGGCACTCTGATGATCGCGGTAATGATGCATACAACAAAGCTTTATCGCAGCGTCGTGCAGATTCTGTAAGTAAGGTTTTGACTGATAAGTTTGGTTTGCCTGCTGCTCGTGTTAAGTCTGTAGGTTTTGGTGAGGAGCAGCCTATTGCTGATAATGCTACATCTGAAGGTAGAGCGGCTAACCGTCGTGTTGTAGCGGTAGTTGAATCAAGTATTAAGAAGGCTGCGACTAAATAAGCGCTTAATCAATATCGGCCTCATGGTTTGAAGGCCGATCTCTATCTTAAACCGCTCTGCACCGAAAAGTGCAGGGCGGTTTTTTGTGAGTGAGGGATAGTTTTAATTCTTCAGAAGGCGTTTTGAGTTAATATTTTTAGATCGAAGCGCTAACTGCCTAGCAAATGCGACAAAAGCGCATGGAATTGTATGAGATTCCTTGGTAAGTTTGCGCCTTAAAAGTAACGGGAATTGCATTAACAGTTAATCAGCGTCACCGAAGTTTGTACGAACGTATCAAGTTCTTTCCAATTATAATCTACGTGAGTTGTGGTGCGCGATTTAAGGATAGCCGAAACATGAACTTTAAAATCATACTTGCCTTATTGGCTTGCTTTTTAGCTCACCCCGTGAGTGCAGAATTTATTCGAGATGGTGAATTATATCTTGGTGCAGCAGGGTATTTGTTCGACTCAGATCGCAATCTTGAGGAAGGGCTTAGCTTTGAAGCTGGGTTTGAGCGACCATTAAGTAGTGACTTATCCTGGGACCTGTGGTTTTCCATGTATAACGCTGATGGCAAAAGGGGAGGTCCTGATAGCCGGACTAAACGTTTGTCTCCAGGCGTGCTCTATCACCTGAATGAGGGTAACACCCGAGCTTTCTTATCGGCGGGCATGGGCCATCAGAAGTTTGACTTGAAAAGTAGCAGCAAAGTAAAAGAAACTGCAATTCACTTGGGCTTAGGAGTAAAGGCCTATCAGGATACCAACTATATTTTTCGTGGTGAACTGTTAGCTTTGCATGGTGCCGATCATGAGCAAACAGACTTAGGTGTCAGAATGACTTTGGGTTATTCATTTGGTCGAGAGTTTATTCGAGAGGCTCCAGAGCCTGAACCAGAGCCAATTCCGGAACCAGAGCCGGAACCGGAGCCAGAGCCCGAACCAGAACCCGAACCAATACCGGAGCCTGAGCCTGAGCCTGAGCCAGAACCAACTGATGAAGATTTAGATGGTGTATTCGATGATACTGATTTGTGCCCTGGTACAAACCCATCATTCCGTGTAGATGAAACGGGTTGTGCCGTCATGTTGACCAAGCAGGTTGCAATTACCATGGATATTAAGTTTGCAGCGAAAAGTGATGAGTTAACGCTAGAATACTACCCGGAAGTTAAGAAGATCGCAGACTTTATGAAAGAAGTCGTATCAACGACTTTGACGGTGGAGGGACACACGGATTACCAAGGCAGTCGTCGGTACAATCTGAAGCTATCTCAACGTAGAGCTGAGTCTGTTAGGCGAGTATTGGTTGACGAGTTCGGCATCGCTGAAGAGCGAGTTGCCGCAAAAGGCTTCGGTGAGGAGCAGCCGATTGCAGACAACGAGACTGAAGATGGGCGCGCTAAAAATAGGCGAGTGGTCGCAGTGCTTGAGGCTCAGGTGACCAAAGAAGCATTGCGTTAAGTCAGCTCTAGTCTTTAGAGCAATAGTATGAGGGTCTACATGGGTCGAAGTTTCGGTCTTGTAGGCCTTTTTTGTTTAATGTAGGGTCATAGCTGCTCGCTAAAGGAGTTAAGAGAAGAATTGTGAGGCGCAAATAGCGATGGAACAGTTTAATGTGGATTGCCTGGTGATCGGAGCTGGAGTTGTTGGTTTAGCAATAGCGAGGCGAATAGCTCTTGAGGGTCGGGAAGTTTTGCTCGTCGATAAAGAATCCAGCATTGGCACGCAGACTTCTTCACGCAATAGTGAAGTGATCCATGCAGGAATATATTACCCAAAAGGTTCCTTAAAAGCTCAGCTATGCGTGGCTGGGAAAGAAATGTTATATGACTATTGTGCTAAGCATCACCTTCCTTTCAAAGCTTGTGGAAAATTGATTGTTGCGACAAGTGATGATCAGATAGCTCGTCTTCAGGAAATTAAAAACCAAGCTCAACTTAATGGTGTAGACGATCTTCGCTTCATCGGTTCTGTAGAACTTAATAAGCTAGAGCAAGCGATAGTGGGTAAAGCAGCCTTATTGTCGCCTTCGACAGGCGTTTTGGATAGTCATGCCTATATGCTTCAATTGCAGGCTGATCTTGAGGCAAACGGTGGTCAGTGCGTGTTTAACTCAGAGCTCCAGATAACCGGGCAGGATGAGGGTGGAGTTGAGCTTACTCTCAATGGCGGGGAGGCTCTGATAAGAACGAAGTGCTGCATCAACTCTGCAGGTCTAAATGCTCAGCCTCTTGTTAATGATTCTCCAGCCATTTCTATTGCCGAGTTACCGAAAGCTTTCTTTGCCAAAGGAAGTTACTTTGCTTATAGCGGCGCAGCTCCTTTTGATCATTTAGTCTATCCGGTTCCTGAGCCGGGAGGTCTGGGTGTTCATCTTACGCTTGATATGCAGGGAGCTGCTAAATTTGGCCCGGATGTTGAGTGGCTGGACGTGACTGATGTTGAGCACATTGACTATAAGGTGGACCCGAAAAAACGGGAGCAGTTTTACGCAGAGGTGAGTAAATATTGGCCTGAAGTAGAGCTCGATAAAATGCATGCTGATTACTCCGGTGTCCGGCCTAAAATTGTCCCTCCCGGAAACATGGCAGCTGACTTTTCCATACAAGGGCCTGCTGATCATGGTGTAGCAGGCTTAGTAAACTTACTTGGAATTGAGTCGCCAGGTTTAACATCTTCTTTGGCTATTGCAGAGTATATTTACTCTATTCTGAAGAAAGAAAAACTATAACATTACTCTTTATGGCTATTTGCCTAGCTGGCTTTTGGTGTTCTGGCCAGACTCCAGATATCAACGCGACTCGCCCCTTTATCAAGGAGTAATTGGCTACATATTTCGCTGGTCGCTTTTGTGGTCACGACGTCATCAACTAACACAATGTGTTTGTCTTTGACTACTTGAGGGTTATCTATAGTAAAACATCCTTTGAGGTTTATTAGTCGCTGAACTTTGTTAAGACTTTTTTGGTCGGCGCTCATCTTGGATTTAACTATCAACTTTGTATTTACGGCTAACTTTTGATGTTTCCCTAACAGTACTGCTAACGATTCGGCTTGATTGAATCCGCGCTCTTTGAGTTTATCCCTGTGCAATGGAATGGGAACGATAAAGTCTGGTTGGGGAAGGTCCTTATGGTAGAGCTCTAGGTAACGACAAAACTCGAGACCTAAGCTCTTCAGCCAATATTGTTCTCCAGATGATTTAACTCTATAAATGATGCTATTGATCGGGAAGGAATAGTTGAATGGCGCCACACATGTCTTGAACGGGGGAGGACTGCTAAGGCATTCTCCACAGATAAGCTCTTTACAACTCTCGCTATTCATTGGAAGCGAGCATTGCTTGCAGAATGTAACATTCCATTCCAAGTCCGCTAAGCAAGATTTGCAAATCGCTGATTTATTTAGAGTTATGGCGTCGCATAGTAAGCAAGGGGATTGAAAAATAATATCCAGAGCATGCCAGTTGTTAACCAAAAAATGAAATTTGGTTGACAACTTTTTGGTGAAGCTTATCATTACACTCATCCTTAAGCGTTGATGTATAAAGTTGACGCATGTTTTACCATGGTTTTGCACACGAGAACATACTTATGAGCGTACGACACGATTGGACTGCTGCCGAAGTTCAGGCTTTATTCGACTTGCCGTTTAATGATTTGATGTTTAAAGCGCAAGTTGTGCATAGAGACAATTTCGATCCCAACGAAGTTCAAGTGAGTACTTTGCTGTCGATCAAGACGGGTGCTTGCCCTGAGGATTGTAAATATTGCCCGCAGAGCGGACATTACAATACTGGCCTGGAAAAAGAGCGCTTGCTACAGGTTGAAAAAGTACTAGAGAAAGCCAAAGAAGCAAAAGCAAAAGGAAGTAGTCGTTTCTGCATGGGGGCCGCTTGGAAACACCCGAGTGATAAAGACCTACCTTATGTATTAGAAATGGTTAAAGGTGTTAAAGATATGGGGCTTGAGACCTGTATGACCTTGGGTAAATTAACCCAGGATCAGGCCGACCAGCTGGGCGATGCAGGCCTGGATTATTACAACCATAATTTGGATACCTCTCCCGAATATTACGATAAGATTATTACCACTAGAAGCTATCAGGATCGACTGGATACACTGTCTCATGTTCGTGACGCAGGTATGAAAGTCTGTAGTGGCGGCATCGTTGGTATGGGTGAAAAGGCAACTGATCGTGTAGGACTTTTTGTGCAGTTAGCAAACTTGCCAGTTCATCCTGAAAGTGTCCCCATCAATATGCTGGTTAAAGTGAAGGGAACGCCACTTGAAAACGTTGACGACTTGGATAAGTTTGAATTTATTCGTTGTATTGCTGTTGCACGTATCATGATGCCTAAGAGTCATGTGCGCCTATCTGCAGGGCGGGAAGCGATGTCAGATGAGATGCAGTCAATGGCATTTATGGCTGGAGCAAACTCAATTTTCTATGGTGAGTGCCTGTTGACTACTCCTAACCCTGAGTCTCATAAAGATATGCAATTGTTCAAGCGTTTGGGCTTACGCCCTGAACAGCGCATTGAAAAGTCTGATGCCGATCAGGAAGCTCAACTAAATAAGGCGATTGACGCAGAAGCTAATAAGCATTTGTTTTACGAAGCGGCTTCCCCAGCTGGAAATGAACAATCTCAATCACTTGTTTAATTTCTGATGGTTCGCAACGAGTGGTCTGCTTAATCAAATTAGGCCACTGATCCTTTCTTCTGAGTAGATAGGTTTTGTTAGCTGTATAAGCAGTAATTGGTTTAGTGTATGTCTATTTTTGAAGACCTTTGGCAGCAAGAGATTGACGCTCTAAAAGCTAAGAGTTTATTGCGTTCTCATCGCTTGCTAAGTTCGCCTCAGCAGATTGAACCGCTTGTTGATGGTCGTAAGCTTCTTTCCTTTTGTAGTAATGACTATCTAGGTTTAGCGAATCATACTGCGCTGAAGAAAGCAGCCAAATCCTGTATCGACAGGAGTGGTGTGGGCAGTGGCGCCTCGCATCTTGTCGTTGGGCATCATCAAGAACATGAAGCCTTAGAGTGCGAACTTGCAGAGTTTACCGGGCGTGATAAAGCGCTGGTTTTTTCTAGTGGCTATATGGCCAACTTGGCAGTGGTATCTACCCTGGTAGGAAAGGGCGACATTGTGCTGCAGGATAAGCTTAACCACGCCTCGCTTATAGATGGTGGCTTATTGAGTGGAGCTCGCTTTCAACGCTACTTACACAATGACGTTTCCAGCCTTAGTTCTCATTTAGATAAGCTCTCGACACGTAGTCAGCCGGTAGGTGTGAAACAAAGCAAGGCCTTAGTCGTCAGTGACGGCATATTCAGCATGGATGGAGATATCGCACCCCTGAAAGATATTGCAGCAACCTGCACTGCGCAAGGTGCCTTATTAATGGTTGATGACGCGCATGGCTTGGGTGTTATTGGTGAACAGGGAAAAGGCTCATGTAATGTATTTGGACTTGCTCAGAAAGACGTTCCTGTGTTGATGGGTACCTTTGGCAAAGCCTTTGGTACATCAGGTGCTTTTGTTGCTGGTTCAGAGCTTCTAATCGATTACCTGACTCAAGCGGCACGCCCTTATATTTATACAACAGCTATGCCACCGGCGATTGCGGCTGCAACACGAGCTAGTCTTGATCTGATTAAAAAAGCCGATCAGAAGCGAGCACATTTATCCTCTTTGATCACTTACTTTAGGCTTGAGGCACAAGCGCTAGGTTATTGTCTTGTTGAATCAAATAGTCCTATTCAGCCTTTGATTATCGGCAGTAGTGATGATGCTATCGCACTGTCAAACTTCCTGCTTAGTCAGGGCATACTGGTAACCGCTATTCGTCCTCCTACTGTTCCTGCTAATACCTCGCGCTTACGTGTGACCTTTAGTGCTGATCATGATCTAGCCCACGTTGAGCAACTGCTCGATGCCCTCAGTATGGCGATAGATTTAGGTATTGTGACACCAGATGTCTAAGCAAACTGTGCAACATATTGTGTTAGTGAATGGCTGGTCAGCGCCGACCTCGATGTGGGAAGACTTTTTTGCAGAAGGTTTTGACGGATATTCTATTGATGTCTTGAGTCTTGCTGGTCTGACATCCTTGGATGAATGTAGTCGAGCTATTGACGACTGTGTTCAGCCAGGAACGCTTGTTGCAGCTTGGTCTCTTGGTGGTCAGCTGGCTCTTAACTATTTGTCTAACTATAGTTCTGAAAAGTTACGTAAGGGATTTGTTGAAGGCGTGGCTCTTCTTCAATCGACCCCATGTTTCGTTAATCAGGATGGTTGGCCCTATGGCGTCACAACTGAAGACTTTGATTCGTTGCAGGGCTTGGTTGAGGCTGAAGAGTGGTCGCAGCTGGTTCGTCGTTTTTCCTTTTTACTGTTATCGGGAAGTCAGTACCGACACTTGGACAAAAAGTTCCTGCATTTAGTTTATACAGTGGAGTCGCTGCCGCCAAAATCTAGTTTAGAGTTTGGTTTAGGTTTACTGAAAAGCTTGGACTTAAGACAGTGCCTGGAAAATATATCAACTCCAATGTATTGGCTTCTAGGTAGTCATGACAGTCTAATCGCTCAAGACTTGGCAATCTATATCGAGAATCAAGTTGCTGAGAGTCCGGTAGCTAACGAATGTCGCGTAAAGGTAGTTAATGACATGGGGCATTTACCCTGTGCCAGGCATGCTATGGATATTAAAAAGCACTTGTTCTCGTTTTTGGAAACTCTATGACGATTGACTCGATAGAAAAATCCCAGATAGCCCGGTCTTTTGGTCGAGCTGCTGCCAGTTATGACTCAGTAGCGCATTTTCAACGTTGGACTGCTGATAGGCTCTTGAGTAAGATTTCCTTAAACGATTGCCGTCGAATGATTGACTTGGGCTGTGGTACCGGGTATTCGTCTGATAAGTTAAAGGAGAGATTTTCTTCCGCAGAGTATATGGGCGTTGATTTGTCGGTAGATATGCTCACTTATGCGCGTTCTCAGCATGCGGCTGATGGTCAGTTTTGGCTTGCTGGCGACGCCGAAAATTTACCAATAGCGTCCAGTAGCCATGACTTGGTTTTTTCCAGTTTAGCGATTCAATGGTGTGCCGACCTCCCAAAGATGTTTGCAGAAGTACAGCGAATATTAAAACCGGGTGGCATGTTTGCATTTTCTACCCTGATTGACGGTTCCTTGTTTGAATTAAAAGAAGCGTGGCACGAAGTTGATGAACTTCAGCATGTTAATGAGTTTGGTAGCTTTCAGGAGCATAAGCGGGCCTTGGATAATATAGCGTTTGATGTTCGCACCTTTAGTCAAGAGGCTAAAGTTCTTCGATACTCTTCAGTGCGGGAGTTAACTCGTGAGCTAAAAATGTTGGGAGCGCATAACATTACGGCTCATCGACCAACGGGAATGACAGGCAAGGCCAAGCTAAGAGACTTTGTTTCAGCTTATGAGGCGAAGCGTGTAGAAGGCGGTTATTTGCCCGCAACATATCAGGTTTTGTGGGGGGTATTGGTTAAAACGTAGTTTTAGCGTAGGTCTAGTAACTTAGCCTAGAAAACTGTAGCCAATAGACTGACTCAATATTAAAGAAATATAAGGTAATAGATGATGGCGAATGTATATTTTGTCGCGGGTACCGATACAGAAGTTGGAAAGACTTTTTCCAGCTGTGCTCTGTTGGCTGCTGCAAACTCGAAAGGCTTGAGTTCGATGGCTCTAAAGCCAATCGCTGCAGGTGCTGATGAGTATAAAGATGCTAATGATAAAGTAAGCATGCGAAATGAAGATGCTGTCGCCTTGATGTCACATATGTCGGTCGATCTACCGTACAGTCAAGTTAACCCAGTATTACTCAAAGAAGCAGCTTCGCCACATATTGCTGCTGCGCTTGAAAAGCGAACGCCAAGTGCATCGCGTATTACGGGTATCTGTCGTGGAGCGCTGATGAAGAAACCGGATTTCGCACTTATCGAAGGAGCAGGGGGGTGGCGGGTACCGATTAGCCCAAGAGAAACGATGGCTGACTTGGCACGACAGTTGAACTATAAAGTTATTCTAGTTGTTGGTTTGCGTTTGGGGTGTTTGAATCATGCGATGCTAAGTGCAGAGGCAATCAGAAGAGATGGCTTGGAGATAGCTGGTTGGGTTGCGAATAGTTTGTCGAGAGAAACAATGAGCTATGAAGCTGAAAATATAGCGACTTTAAGCTCGGCTTTAGGTGCACCGCTTATTGCTCACTTACCTTTTAGCGAGAGCGGTAAGCCTGAGGAGCTTTGTAAATATGTGAATCTGGACTGTCTAGATTTGTAAGGCTTTGATCAGGCTGGTTGAAAAACATACAGATATTTGCTTAAATAACATACATAAGGAGAGCAGTGTCTGAATTGCTCGAGTAATTAGTATTAGAGTGTTCGCAGAAAATAGTCACAATATTTGCTGAATTCTTTACTTCGTATAGGTGCTTGTCATGAATGTAAATACTGTTTTACAGACCGGTATTCAAGGCTTACAGCAAGGTCAAGAGGGTATGCAGAAAGCTGCAACAGAGATTGTGAATGCGAGTACTGTAAGTAATAGCGAAGGCTCCAGTTCTAGTGTAATTGAACCAATAGTTGATTTAAAATTATATGAAAGGTCAGTTGAAGCATCGGCGCAAGTAGTCAAAACAGCTGACGAAGTTTTAGGAACCTTGCTTGATACCTTGGCTTAATACGTGAGGGCCTTAAGTTTTATTTAATAGCTGGAAGTTACCTCAATAGAGAGGTTTTGTTATGAATATATCGCCGCAAACAAATCTATCTTCGCCAGTTCATGCTGAGCAGAAGACGGTGACGTCTGAGCAAAACTCAAATAACTCCAGTTCAAAAGACTTGGCTTCGGTCAGTACCACGCCAGCGGTTAAAGTTGGCCTGTCAGTAAGTGAGAATTCCCAAGCTGCTGCCAATGCAGCCCTTCCCCAGTTATACAGCCGAATTTCATTGGCTAAGAATAACCAAGAACAACTTTATGTCGACGATGATCAACGAGCAGCGCCTTTTGAGAACGATGAGGTCGCGAGCAAGCTAATTGCTGATGAAGATGGTCGTACAGTTGGGAGTGATGACTCCGACCTTGAAGATGAGGTGCGAACTCAGAATGGCGACCAGCAGAGTGTTGAGCGAAGTTCAACAGAAAGTGCCGGTGAACGCCGTATAGAAGAGCAACAAGAAGCGATTATTGAGGAACAGATAGCGGAGCTTAGAGCAAGAGATCAGGAAGTGAGAGCACATGAGCAGGCCCATAAAGCGGTGGGCGGTCAATATGCTGGTGCCGCATCATTTACTTATCAGTCTGGCCCTGATGGAAATCGTTATGCTGTGGGAGGGGAGGTTTCAATCGATATATCGCCTATTCCCAATGACCCTCAAGCTACAATTTCAAAAATGAATACGGTCAAAGCTGCAGCGAATGCTCCTGCCGAGCCTTCTGGTCAGGATCGTGCTGTGGCAGCTCAGGCTCAAAGGGTAATAGCTCAGGCTCAAGCTGAATTGGTTGAAAAGAGAGCTCAAGAGTTAGAGCAAACACAGCTACAAGCTCAAGAGTTAGAGCAAACACAGCTACAAGCTCAAGAGAATAAAGATCGCCTTGAGAAAGAGAAAGAGCAGACCGACGCTCGAAAAGATGAACGCAGTGCTCAGGTTTTAAGTGTTCAGGAATTCGAAAGAATTGCTTCACTTGATCAAAAAACTGTTTCTGATATTGACGACCTAATCTAAAACAATAAAAAATTACAAATTCCCTTTTCTATTTCAGTGCAGTTTTTAAAAAAGCTGCTAATCTTCTGTTTTACAACTAATTTTGCCGATATGTCGTGGTTTGGTGGCGGTATTTTCCTGTCCGCTATGCGCTTTTTTTTCATATGAATTATCGGATTTTTTGTAAGGAAATCTTGACATTGGCTTTAAGCAAACGTATGTTTCAAACAGTCGTTTGATATTCAATGCTTGAAAATCGAGTAAATGCTCGAATTGAAGTGACCCACTCAACGACCTGCTATGAACGAATAGCTTAATACGGTGGGTGACCTGATTGACTGTAAGAGTCGACGTTAATAAACGAATTTTATTAGTTTTTAACAAGCGTTAAAACGTAAATAAATATATTTGAGGTTTTTAGCTATGCCAGAATACAAAGCTCCCCTACGAGAAATTAAGTTCATCATGAACGAAGTTTTGAACAGTGAACAGCACTACGCAACCATAGGAGCAGATGATGCTTCTCCAGACATGGTCGAAGCGATCATCGGCGAAGGTGCAAAGTTTTGTGAAGAAGTACTAGCTCCTCTTAACCAAGTAGGTGACCAGGAAGGTTGTACTTGGAGTGAAGATGGTGTTAAAACGCCAACAGGTTTTAAAGAAGCATATAACCAATTTGTAGAAGGCGGCTGGCCTTCAATGAACGCGCCTGTTGAGCACGGTGGACAAGGTCTACCTGAGTCCATCAACATCGCTTTGAGTGAAATGATTGGTACTGCTAACTGGTCTTGGGGTATGTATCCAGGCCTAAGCCACGGTGCACGTGCGACAATTCAAGAGCATGGTACGCCTGAGCAGCAGGAAACTTATCTAACTAAGCTGATCAGCGGTGAGTGGACGGGTACCATGTGTTTAACAGAGCCTCAGTGTGGTTCTGACCTAGGTATTTTGACTACTAAGGCTGAGCCAAATGCTGATGGTAGCTACAACATCACGGGTACGAAGATCTTCATCTCTGCCGGTGAGCACGATATGGTTGATAACATCGTTCACATTGTTCTAGCACGTCTTCCTGGCGCACCAGAAGGTACTAAGGGTATTTCTCTGTTTATCGTACCTAAGTTGTTGCCAGATGCAGACGGTAATCCAGGCGAGAAAAACAACGTTACCTGTGGTTCTATCGAGCACAAAATGGGTATCCATGGTAACGCAACTTGTGTGATGAACTTTGATGCATCAAAAGGTTGGTTGATTGGCCCAGAAAACAAGGGTCTAAACTGCATGTTCACATTCATGAACGTTGCACGTATCGGTACTTCTATTCAAGGTCTTGCTGCTGCTGAAGGTTCTTTCCAGGGTGCGCTAACTTACGCTAAAGAGCGTCTAGCTATGCGTTCTTTGACTGGTAAGAAGAACCCGGAAGGTAAAGCTGACCCAATCATTGTTCACCCAGACGTTCGCCGTATGCTTCTAACTCAGAAGTCTATCGCTGAAGGTTCTCGTGCAATGATCTACTACGCAGCGCAACAGGCTGATTTGGTAGAGCACGGTAGTGATGAAGAGAAGAAAGCAGCTGACGAGATGTTAGGCTTCTTAACGCCTATTCTTAAAGCTTTCTGTACTGAAGCTGGTTACGAGGCTGCTAACCACGGTGTTCAGGTATTCGGTGGTCACGGTTTCATCGCTGAGTGGGGTATGGAGCAGATCGTTCGTGATACGCGTATCGCACTAATTTATGAAGGTACAACTGGTATCCAGGCACTTGACTTGTTAGGCCGTAAAGTTCTAATGACGCAAGGTGCTGCACTTAAGAACTTCACTAAGTTGGTTCACACTTTCTGTAAAGAAAATGCAGATAACGAAGGTTTGGCGCAGTTCATTGAGCCGCTAACCAAGCTAAACAAAGAGTGGGGCGATATTACGATGAAGATTGGTATGAATGCCATGAAGAATCGTGATGAAGTTGGTGCAGCGTCAGTTGATTACCTAATGTACTCAGGCTATGTATGTTTAGCATACTTCTGGGCGAAGATGGTTGATGTTGCTCAGCAGAAGCTAGCAGAAGGTACAACAGAAGAAGCGTTCTACAAGACTAAGCTGCAAACTGCTCAGTTCTACTTTGATCGTATCTTGCCACGTACTTTAGCTCACGCTCAAATGATTGAAGCGGGTGCCGAGTCTATGATGGCTGTTGAAGAAGATAACTTCGCTTTCTAAGCTTGAGTTAATCTGATTCAAAAAAAAGCCCGCATTCGCGGGCTTTTTACGTTAAAATGCGCCGCATGATTTAAATGTGCGGCGTTAGGTTTTCCCGGACATAAGTAAATCACACCCGAATAGCCACAAGCAGCTCGGGGTTTTTATTGAAAAATACCTTGTAAGACAAGGTTGTTACGTGTTGGATCAACAGAGGATAGAGGGTAGTTACATGGCTGAGTATAAGGCTCCGTTAAAAGATATTCGTTTCGTGATGAATGAAGTGTTTGGTGTAGAGCAGCTTTGGGCTTCGCTTGCGGGCACAAAAGACACCATCGATATTGATACTGCTGACGCAGTATTGGAAGAAGCGGGTAAGATCACTGCATCACTAATTGCACCTTTAAGTCGTAATGGTGATGAAGAAGGTTGTAAGTGGACTGACGGTGTTGTAACGACTCCAGCGGGTTATAAAGAAGCTTATAAGACTTTTGTTGAAGGTGGTTGGTCAGGTCTTACGGGTAACCCTGAATACGAAGGAATGGGTATGCCTAAAATGGTAGGTGCTCAGTATGAAGAGATGCTTTATTCTTCTGATATCTCTTTTGGTTTATATGTATGCCTAACTTCTGGTGCAAGTTTGGCAATTGATGCACACGCCACTGAAGAGCTTAAGCAGAAGTATCTACCTAAGATGTATTCTGGCGAGTGGGCTGGTGCGATGGACTTAACTGAGCCGCATGCAGGCACAGATCTAGGTATGATCCGCACTAAAGCTGAAGACAACGGTGACGGTAGCTACGCGATCACAGGTACTAAGATCTTCATTACAGGTGGTGACCAAGATCTTTCTGAAAACGTTATTCATTTGGTCCTCGCTAAGCTTCCTGATGCGCCTGCCGGCCCTAAAGGTATTTCTCTGTTCTTGGTTCCAAGAAACAAGGTTGATGAGAACAACGTTGTTGGCGAGAACAATAATGTAACGGTTGGCTCTATCGAGCATAAAATGGGTATCAAAGCTTCTGCAACCTGTGTCATGAACTTTGACGGCGCTCAAGGCTGGTTGGTTGGTGAGATTAACCAAGGTCTAAACGCAATGTTCACAATGATGAACTACGAGCGTTTGAGTGTTGGTATTCAGGGCTTAGGTGCTGCTGAGCGTTCATACCAGAATGCTGTTGAGTATGCATTGGATCGAATTCAGGGTAGAGCGGCAACAGGCCCGGCTCAACCTGAAAAGGCTGCTGACCCACTAATCGTGCATCCTGATATTCGCCGTATGTTGATGACTATGCGTGCTTACAATGAGGGTGGTCGTGCCTTCTCTAGCTATGTTGCGACTTTCTTGGATACAGCGAAATACTCAGATGACGCTGATGAGAAGAAGCATGCATCAGCAATGGTTGCATTGATGACGCCTATTGCAAAAGCATATTTGACTGATCGTGCTTTAGATTGTTGTATTGCTGGCCAGCAAGTATTTGGTGGTCACGGTTTCATTCGTGAGTGGGGCCAGGAGCAGTTGGTTCGTGATACGCGTATTACGCAAATCTACGAAGGTACTAATGGTATCCAATCTTTGGATTTGATGGGCCGTAAGATTGTCGCCAATGGCGGTAAGTTCTACGAACTATTTGCTTCAGAAGTCGCTTCGTTTATTCAGGTAGAGGCTGATAATGCTGACTTGGCTGAATTCGTTAAGCCACTGTCTGCAGCGCTTGAGCGTTTAAGTGATGTAACAGAATATGTTATCAATAGCGTTAAGGATGATCCAAACGCAATTGGTGCTGCATCGGTTGAATACCTGGAATTGTTTGGCTTAACTGCTTACGCTTACATGTGGGCGAAGATGGTTAAAGCGGCAGCACCAAAAGTAGGCTCAGATGAATTTTATGCGTCTAAGGTCAAGACAGCTAAATTCTTCTATAGCCGTTTGTTGCCTAAGACTGTTTCTCTAGCCGAGCTTGTACGTTCTGGTAGTGAAGATATGATGGCTTTGGCTGCGGATCAGTTCTAAGACTGATTTACTCCAGGCATAAAAAAACCTGCTTTTTGCAGGTTTTTTTATGCCTGATTTTTATAGTAGCTAAGCTACTTGGAAATTATATTTCTATTTCCATTATTAATATCAACAGCGAAAATCGCTTTTTCTTCAGAATCGGTAACGAGAAGTGAGTTAGAGTCTGGGTTGAAGCTTAGGCCTGTTAGGTTTTTAAATAAAGGGCCAGAGCCGATCGCACGGTTAGATAAAACTTCCCGGTCACCACTGCTTAAATCAACTGATATTATCGCCTTGAGTTTCTGGTCAGCGATGTAGGCGGTATTCTGTGCAAGGTTCAAATCGATTGCTATTGGGTTGAGCAGGTTAAGCCCCGAGCCAACATCGATCGAAGATACGATTTCAGCGTTTTCTGACTCGGCGTTCCAACGGATGACGGCATTTAAGGCGCTATCGACTGCGTAGATTGATGTGTTTTGCTGGTCGTAAGTGATGTCGCTTGGCTTGGATAGTTTTGATGTTGAGTTTCGAGACAAGCGTTTGTTAGCCGCGATATCAGTTTCGTAGCTGTTTAGATTTACTGATTGAATTCTATCCAGGTAAATGTCACTCACAAGTAATTGGTTGCTCTCTGGCTTAAGTGCTAGCCCTGATGGAAGCTTAAGCTCTGTTGCGCCTAGTCTAGGGGAGGGGGTAATTAAGTTTCTGTCGCCACTAGCTAGGTCAATTTCCCAGATATTTTTTTGCTCGCGCATGCTAACCCATACACTTGATTGAGAGGCGTTAATCTCCAGGTCGACTGGGTTCAATATAGCGGGGCCTGAGCCTAGTTCGAGGTTCGAGTTCGACGCAGAGATAACTTTACGGCTACCTGTCTGTAAGTCGACTTCAAATAGCGCATTGTGATGCCCTTCGGTAATCAAAGCCATATTATTGCCAATGTGCTGAATCGATGTAGGTGCTTCAAGGTTTGGGCCACTACCGTAGCGGTTGCTAACAAAAAGTTCGCGCTGACCTGAAGAAAAGGCAACTGAGAATACGACCTTAAGCTCGGTGTCGTTTACAAGTAATCGTTCATTTTGCTGATCGACGACCAGCTGTTTAAACGTTTTGAACTCTTCACCCTTACCATCGTTTGCTTGGCTCAGTATCGTTCGGTCACCAGTCTCGACATCAATCTCGATAATTGATTTTGAGTCTTCATCAATTAGCCATAATTTGGTCTTTGTGGTGAGCTCCTGGTCTATATCAGTGACTTCAACAACCCCTGCAGCAATATCCGATATGTATGAGAAAGAGCCCGAGGCGCTACCTTGCTCACTTGAAGAAATGATTGAGCTTGTACCTGTTTCTATATCAATGGATAGAACCGTATTATTGCCATTGTCAGAACAGTAGAGCACACCATTGTGAAATACGATTGCAGTTGGTTTTAGTAATTCAAGGCCGGGATTAGCATTGTCTGAGAGGATGGGCCAGCGATTAGGACTTAACTGCTCGTCGATATCAAACACTTTAATGATTGCACCACTTTCTGAATTTTCATTCGCCATCAACAGGTAGAGGATGCCGCCGTCGCTATCGATGGATATATCAATAACATTGTTTAGGCCGTTGGCCAGAGTGGTTAAATTACCGCTGGGGTATTGGCGAGCGAGAATAGCTTGTGAAACTGGCTGCGTTTCCCTTACATCAAGAATAAGTTCTCGCTCTTGGTTTGTGTCAAAAACAGTTGTTTGAGGTTTGATTAGGCTTTCGCTGTCATTTGCAGCATACAAGGTTAGTCTTGGTGAGTTTATATCTGTAGCGTAAGTCTTAAGCTTATTTGCATCGCTTATTAATAATTTATTATCAGAGGTGATAGCCAGGTGGCTTGGTTCTTCAAAAATCTCATCGATTCTTGTAACCCTTAAGTCAAACTTATCTTCGCGTTTATTGCCTGCACCATCAATTGTATTGATGTTCAGTTCACCGATATCAGGTTCGGTTGGAAGATCTACACGCCAGTTTGCGTAATTATCATCACTCGTAACTGGTTCACCATTTACTGTGACGCTTTCGATACCACTATGCTCATCATAACTGGAGCCGCTAATTGTCACCACTGAGTTAGTCGTTGTTCTACTGTAGGTAGGTGATGTGAGCGTTGTTGTTGGCTCCGCTTTATCTCCACCGGAGTTACTACCTCCATCACAGCCAAACAAGGAGAGCGCCATTATCGGCAGGCTCACCTGTAGAGAGCGTTTAAAATTGATTCCATTAAGCAACTTGTTCATATCTATATTCTTTAGCCGGGATATCTGATTGGTTGGCACCAAGCTCGATTTTAGCGCTTGGTGCCTTTGCACAATAAACTTAGTACAGTGCTAACTATTGGATTATCGTTTCAAGAGCCCAGGTGTTTAGCGTTCCTGAGTTGGTGATCGTTGCTTTATCCTCTACTTTGAGTGTCCAGACACCTTGAGTAGACTCACCGTTAAATGCGCTTAAGGCGTTGTGAGGAATAACTGTGCCGCCGATACCGGGGGAAGAGTTACAAACGTTCTCTACAGCGGAGCTTCCCTGATCATCGAATGTTGCGTCGACATCATCGTTGGCGCAACCGAAATCGAACCAGCCGCCGGTTGTTCCAGGTCGGTCCATAATTACAACAGATGTGCCTGCAGGGCTTGTGAGCGTTAGGATCAGGTCTCCTGGTCGGCCATGCGATATATCAATCATAACATTAAGGTCAGCTAACTGACGGTCATCGGATATAGTCATACTGGTTGAGTTCGATGATGACCCCGCATCCAGTCCTGGGCTTGCACTAAATGTTTTAACAAGTGGAATGACTGTGACGGTGCGGGTTTGGGTTAATGCGCTATTCCCCGCCGCGTCAGTGACATTAAAGTGAACTTGATAACTGCCTGGTGTCGACATATCTAGCCCGCTTGTATCAATACTTACGTTCGATGATATGTCGCCATCGATGTTATCAGTTGCTGAAACCCCCAGGTCGCTATAAACATGTCCTTGAATAACTTCAACTGGATTGTCTCCTAGTACTGAAATACTAGGGGGGGTGGTATCGACTACATGTACTGTTCTCGTCACGGTTGTAGCATCGTTACCTTGAGCATCGGCGACATCATAGCTTAATGTGTAAGTGCCAGCGATATTCTCGTTTACATCTCCCGATACAAAGATACTAGAGGATATATCGCTACCGAAATCACTCGCGGTCGCGCCTGCATCAATGTAAGTCGTTCCTTGCTCATGATAGGTTGGGTCCGAGCCTAATAGGCTTATGACCGGTGCGGTAGTATCTTGAACGATAACTGTTCTTGTCACCGTTAGGGCAGCATTACCCGACAAGTCCGAGACATTATAAGTTACCTGATAGCTTCCTACGGCGTTCGTTGCGACGAATCCTGAAATGGCGATAGAAGCTGATAAATCACCATCAACGCCATCGACTGCAGTTGCGCCAGGCTCGAAATAGGTGCCACCCAGTTCAATTAAGATTGGGTTGTTTCCAAGTAAGGAGATAACCGGTGGAACGGTATCGCTACTAGTGTTATCGATTACATTGACTTGGCGGGTAGCATTACCAACATTACCCTCGCTGTCACTGACACTATAGCTAATGGTGTACGTTCCAGGTGTGTCCGTATCAACTGATCCGTTAATAGCAATGCTGCTTGTTAAGTCACCATCAACGTTATCGGTCGCAGTCGCTCCGGCCTCGTTGTAGCTGCCGCCGAGCGATATGTCCATTGGGTTGTCACCTAATAGGCTGATAAGTGGTGCGCTATTATCTTCAACGTTAACAACTCTAGTTACGGTAAGTGCAGCGTTACCAGCACTATCGCTGACGTCATAGGAAAGCGTATAGCTGCCCAAAGTTGTTGGGTCCACGCTACCGCTAGGGATAATGCTAGTGGAAATATTTCCATCGATATTATCACTTGCTGTTGCGCCCGGGTCGCTGAAGATGCTTCCCAATGCAATGCTCATAGGGTTTGAGCCCAGTAGTGAAATAACGGGGATCGTCGTATCTGAAACAAGGACTGTTCGAGTTACTTCTATAGCGGAATTACCTGTGTTATCGCTGACGTTATAACGAGTGATATAGGTTCCAGCAATAGAGGTATTGACAGCGTCACCGGAAATAATAATTGCAGAGCTTAAGTCTCCGTCGACACTATCGCTAGCAGTCGCGCCAAGTTCAGTAAAGCTGCCATTTAACTCAACATGAAGAGGGTTATCTCCGATCAGCGTGATAACAGGTGGTAAGGAGTCTGCAACATTGACAGTACGAGTTACCGGGGTTGCAGGGTTTCCTTGAGAGTCACTGACGTTGTAGGTTAGGGCATAGCTACCTGCGACGCTTGCGTTAACAAAGCCGGTAATAGAGATATTTGAAGAAACGTCTCCGTCGACAGCGTCGAAAGCACTTGCACCAGGGTCGTTGAATATCGTGCCTTGTTGGTGCTCGATGGTGTCACCACCGATTAATGTGATTGTTGGTCCTGAGCTGTCTGATACGTTTACAGTTCGGGAAACAGTGGCTGCAGCATTGCCAGCGGCGTCACTCACGTCATAGTTAAGTGTGTAGCTTCCAGGGGTACTGGTGTCAACGAAACCACTAGGGATTATATTGGATGAAATGTCGCCATCTATATTATCCGAAGCGCTTGCCCCCGCATCTGTATAAATACTGTCAATATCAACACTTACAAAACTATCTCCGATAAGTGTAATGACGGGGTCAGTAAAGTCATTCACGTTAACCGTACGTGTTTGTTGAGGTGCAGGATTTCCATTGGAGTCACTGACATCATAGGTAATGATATAAGTGCCAGCAACGCTAGAGTCGACCATTGTGCCGCCAACTATAATGCCTGCAGATAGGTCTCCGTCAAGTGCGTCATTCGCAGTCGCACCAGCATCGGTATAAGGGGTATTTAGCTCATGGTTAAGTGGGCTGCTACCTAACACGGTGATGCTAGGAGCGCCGGTATCCTGAACATTGACCGTTCGATTAACGGTGTTGGCAGGGTTACCCGATGAGTCGTTCACGTTGTAGCTCAGTACATAGCTACCAACAACTGCAGCATTGACCGTACCACTGACACCGATATTTGAAGATACATCTCCGTCGACATTATCTAGCGCTGTCGCACCCGGGTCGGTGAAGATTGTATTCACCTCATGATCGATCGGGTTGTTTCCGATCAGTGTAATAACAGGGCCGCTCGCATCAGCAACATTAACTGTTCGTGTGACGGGCATTGCATCGTTGCCAGCCGCATCACTTACGTTATACACAAGTGTATAGCTGCCAATTGTACCGGTATCAACAGCGCCACTCTGAATAATGCTTGCTGAAATATCGCCATCAATATTGTCCGACGCACTCGCACCCGCATCATTGTAGACACTACCTAGAGCGATATTAATGCTGCTGTCACCATTAAGTGTAATGACAGGGGCGGTAAAGTCGTTCACATTTACCGTGCGCGTTTGCTGTACGGCAGGGTTACCGTTGGAGTCACTGACATCATAGGTAATGACATAAGTACCAGCAACGCTAGAGTCGACCATTGTGCCGCCAACTATAATGCCTGCAGATAGGTCTCCGTCAAGTGCGTCATTCGCAGTCGCACCAGCATCGGTATAAGGGGTATTTAGCTCATGGTTAAGTGGGCTGCTACCTAGCAGAGTGATGCTAGGTGCGCCAGTATCTTGAACGTTAATTGTTCGGGTAACGGTAGTAGCAGAGTTGCCTGAGGAATCGTTCACGTTGTAGCTCAGTACATAGCTACCAACAACTGCAGCATTGACCGTACCGCTGACACCGATATTTGAAGATACATCTCCATCGACATTATCTAGCGCTGTCGCACCCGGGTCGGTGAAGATTGTATTCACCTCATGATTAATGGGGTTGGTTCCGATCAGCGTAATAACAGGGCCGCTCGCATCAGCAACATTAACTGTTCGTGTGACGGGGATTGCAGCGTTGCCAGCCGCATCACTCACGTTATACACAAGGGTGTAGCTACCAATTGTACCGGTATCAACAGTGCCACTCTGAATAATGCTTGCTGAAATATCGCCATCAATATTGTCCGACGCACTCGCATCCGCATCATTGTAGACACTACCTAGAGCGATATTAATGCTGCTGTCACCATTAAGCGTAATGACTGGGGCAGTAAAGTCGTTCACATTTACTGTACGTGTTTGCTGTACGGCAGGGTTGCCGTTGGAGTCACTGACATCGTAGGTGATCACGTAGGTACCAGTAACACTGGAATCTACGGTAGCACCACCGACGATGATGTTAGTTGAGATATCACCATCCAGCGCATCGCTTGCAGTCGCGCCAGCATCGGTATAGGGGGTATTTAGTTCATGGTTAAGTGGGCTGCTACCTAGGAGAGTGATGCTAGGTGCGCCAGTATCTTGAACGTTAATTGTTCGGGTAACGGTAGTAGCAGAGTTGCCTGAGGAATCGTTCACGTTGTAGCTCAGTACATAACTGCCGATTACGGTTGCATTGACTGTACCGCTGACACCGATGTTTGCAGAAATATCGCCGTCAGTATTATCTGTGGCTGTGGCACCAGGGTCAGTGTAAATTGTATTCACTTCATGATTAATTGGGTTATTGCCAACTAAGGTGATTACCGGTGGTGTTACATCATCTACCGTCACAAACCTTACCATGGGGTTTGCAGCATTTCCTGATGAATCAGTGACATTGTAGATAACTGTGTAAGTTCCTTGAGTATTTCCATCGACGGTATCACCGCTAACAACAATATTTGAGCTAATATCGCCATCTATATTGTCTAATGCTGTAGCGCCCGCATCGACGTAGGCTGTGCCAAGCTGGTGATTGGTGTTTGTATCGCCAATTAAAGTAATTACTGGGGCTGTTGAGTCATCTATGTTGACTGTACGGGTTACGGTTGGAGCAGGGTTGCCCGATGAATCTGAGACATCGTAAGTTATAAGGTAGCTGCCGATTAAGTTAGGGTCTACCGTGTCGCCACCGACAACAATGCTTCCGGAAAGGTCACCATCTACCGCATCCGTAGCTGTTGCTCCAGGGTCAGTGTAAGGCGAGCCTTGTGCGTGAGTGAGAGGGTTATCTCCGAGTAGGGTGATCATAGGGCTACCGGAATCGGCAACGATAACATCTCGGAAAATGCTTGTTGCAACGTTACCCGATGCATCGCTTACATCGTAAGAAAGAGTGTAGGTTCCCTCGACTGAAGTATTTACCGTACCTGTTACGACAATCGAACTTGATAAGTCTTCACCAGGAACATCAATTGCGGTAGCGCCTGGGTCATTAAATGGGGTGTTAATTTCTTGATTATATGGAGCAGCTCCTAACAAGGTAATGATTGGCGCGGTGCTGTCGACGACGTTAACTGTACGCGATACAACAATAGCTGAATTACCAGCAGTGTCAGAAACATTGTAGTTTATGATGTAGCTGCCAACGCTTCCGCTGATTACGCTACCTGAACTTACTATGCTTGCACTAATATCTCCGTCAACATTGTCGACGGCGCTGGCACCTTCATCTGAGAAGCTATCGCCTCTTTCTAGTGTAACAACTGCGTCGCCGATAAGTGTTATTACTGGTGCAGTCGTATCTTGAACGATCACCTCGCGCGTTACGGTCGTGGCTACATTGCCAGCTTCATCGGTAACATCGTAAGCAAGTGTGTAAGTGCCGGCAGTGTCAGAATCGACGTTTCCACTGATCATAATGTTGGCGCTGATATCTCCATCACGGTTATCGATAGCGGTAGCGCCTTCTTCATTATAAGTCGAAAGCTGTTCAACATAAGTAGGGTCGTCACCAATAAGAGTGATCACTGGTGCAGTAGTATCTTCTTCGATGACGTATACAGTTCGGATAACTGTTGTCGCGTTGTTGCCTTGGCTGTCGACAACATCGTATTCAATTTGAATGCCGGAGTTATTAGGGGTGGAAGTATCAATAATAGAGGGAGTATCAAGGACGTTTGGTCTAGTGATAACATCGACACTAATGTCACCGTCCTCTGGGTCTATCGCAACGAAGCCAGGCTCTGCATAGGTATCGCCGACCAAGAGGGTGACATCAGTTGAACCAGGTGACGTTTCACTAAGTGTAATAACCGGCTTAAGGTCAACACCTGACTCGTTTGCTTGAAGCTGAATCGGGGAGCCAGCAACAAAATTGGTAAACTGGAAGCAACCATCCACATCGGTGCTTGTGGTTATATCCGATTGTGCTGTTTGGCTGAGAAGTAGGTCTGCTTCGATTGCTACACCATTCTTTTCGATACAGCCTGTGATACCGAAAGGTATGACACCTGTTTCAATCGCGTAAATTAGGCCTGTTGTTTGGTCAGCGTGCCAAATTAGTTCCCCGTCCCAGCTTAAGCCCTTGGGGTTTGAGCCTGGTGTTTCAAAAAAACCGACCACGCTACCGTCAGTGGGGTCAACCCGAAATATCTTTTGTTCTTGTTGGTCTGCTACCCACAAGTCGCGACCATCCCAGGTAATACCGAAAGGACGAGCATTGGTGACAGAAGGGTTAGACTGATAAGAAGGTAGTGTTGAAGGGCCGGGTAATGATAGAAGTAGCGCGCCATCTTCAGGGCGAACCTTATTAATAGTGTTAGTTTGCCAGTCAACTATCCAGAAGCTATGTCCGTCATAAGTCATGTCGGTTGGTGATGGAAACTCGAGCTCTGATAGTGCATTTTCGGATTCGAGGTTATCTCCATCAACAGGGTCGATTTTTATAATGTTGTCTGTAATAGGGCTGGCATTCCAAAGATAATTCTCGGCAAAGGTTAAACCGCCACCGCCACAGTATTGACCGGCCGGTGTTGCACCGCAAGTAGGGATGGGGTTTCCGTCACTGTTAATTGGCGGATTATCTGTGTCTGTAAGGGGAAGGTTTAAATCACTATCACCGGCAGAAAATTGAAGCGCTCCTTCTTCGTCATAGACATCTTCTGGATAGACCCTGTAGATTCTGTCGGTGCCAAAATCGACGACCCAAAGGTAGCCGTCATGCATGGTGACGCCGTGGGGGGTGGAAGGGGTGCGACCATCACCACTGATGTTGTTAATGCTTAGTGTCGTTAGAATATTGCCAGGGTCACCCGGGGCCGAATAGGAAACTCCCGAGAACAATGAGATAAATAGAGAGGCAAAGGCGACCGCTAGCTTTAGCTTGTACATATTTATTATCCATAACGAATGAGGTATGAAAGTTCTTGGTCGCCTTACTGTTCCATGGCCTGAATTTCAAGTAAGGCTTCCAAGGCGGCGAATATAACGGCAATACTTACCTGAGTCTAATGAATGAGCGAAGCTGCTTAACAAACGGCGATATTTTTTTTCAAAAATTGAAATGGAGCACGCTTGTCGGGTGAAATGGTTCTTTTTTTGGGTTTGGGTGTTTTTGTTTTGCTGTGGCGTGGCTTTATAAGTTGTTGAAACTAAAAATGAATAATATTTATGTTTCTAGTGTTTGTGGTTTTTGTGTGTGGTCTGGCTTCTTATTTCTGTATGCCTGTAAGGTGAGTCGTTAATTGAGGGGCTGCTTGTTAACTGCTTTTAGAGTATAAAAAACCTGCTTATCGCAGGTTTTTAAAAGGAATTATGAATCTTTAATTAGCTCAGAGTTGTTCGATAATTCTGTCCCAGGCGTTGTCAAATGATGCTGCCTGATAGTCTGCAAACCAAGCCTTGTCGACAATGCCGTTGCCATCGCTATCTTCAAGCATTTGTGTTCGGTTTCCATTGATATCGTAATCATATTGGGCTACAAAATCCCAAACACGATCGCCATCGAGGTCTTTTTTGTATTCGGTCCGCTTGTTCAAATTATTATATTGATATGACTCGATATATTCTGGTGTGCCGTCCTGGTTATCATCACGCTCGTAGCGGTTTGGGCGATTGTTACTGTCGTAGCTGAAGCGGCTTATAGAAGTTTGAGTGTTTTCCTGGTTGGATCGAATGTTATGCTGGCTTAGGATATTGCCGTTTAAGTCATAGTTATAGCTGATTGAAGAGTTTGCTTCGCCGTCATTATCACTATCCTCAGATTGAGATCTAAGCCTGTTTCCGGAGTATGTATATGAGACGCTTGAAGCAAGTTCGCTATTGCGACTGACTGTATACAGAATAACATTGCCCTCGGTGTCATATTGATATTCTGCCAAAATATCTATTGTGCCATCATTCCCCAAATCAGTTTCGAGTTTTGACAGTAGAGAGTCTTGGTAAGTGTAGGATTGCAATATATCGAGTTCGTCTTCAGGTCTATCTATTTCTTTGCTCAGGATATTACCGTCATCATCATAGCTGATTGTTTCAACTG
Source organism: Oleiphilus sp. HI0128 (assembly GCF_001635365.1). Classification (NCBI taxonomy): domain Bacteria; kingdom Pseudomonadati; phylum Pseudomonadota; class Gammaproteobacteria; order Oceanospirillales; family Oleiphilaceae; genus Oleiphilus; species Oleiphilus sp. HI0128. The sequence goes on from NZ_LWGG01000638.1 coordinate 36,385, forward strand.
TATTTGACGCGCTATCAGATGTTTGCGTTAAACGGTTTTGACTGTCATAGCTGTAGTGAATGGTTTTGTCGACAGTTCCATCGTTATTGAAGTCTGTTTCCTGGCTTGTTAGAAGCCGCTCTTGGCTGTATGAATACTGAACGAGGGTTTTATCTAACTTACCTTCATTCGATAAAACTGCAGAGTTAAGGTTTGATTCGATACTGATATCGAGGTTTTCATAAAGATGTTGGGCTGCTTGAGTGAAGGTTCTGTGGCTTTCGATATTGAGTTGCGATAGAACGCCTTTAAAATCGACTTGCTCGGTAAACTGGGAGGCCTTTACATAGAAATTGATTGTTGAAAGCTCTAATTCTGTGTGAGCGTTTCCAAGGTCTATGCCGTTCTCAGGCTCGCCGTCCTGGTCGAGTGCCTGAAGGAGTGTCGCTATGTTGATGACGCGGTCAAAGCTGGATATGTCGGTGCTTTGCAGACTTGTAATGATACTTTTTTCACTGTTTAGCGGGGCGGAACCGGATAGATCAAAAGGCGTGATAAGTTCCTGTGCTTCTGATGTACCTAGATAGATTCCACCAATAGAGAACTTAACCTGTTCGCCATCGCTATAAGAAAACTCACCACGCTCATTCGTCATGCCTGACTGTGTTTCTGTTTCATAATATAGGCCTGATACCGGGCTATCAATAAAACTGCCTGTTCTGATATCCGCTGGTTCAGTGCTCGATTGCTTGCTACCGCCATCACAGGCACTTAATAATATTGGTAGACAAGCAGCGTAAATAAATCGATTCAACATAGTTTCACCTTAAGCTTTAATCTCCATTCTATTGCGGCGTTAGAGTAAACGAGTCGATTCGTTTATCGGTTGGATCGACAAGTATATTGAATCGCAAGGTGTTAGCGCCCGATACTAGCGTGACAGGCAAAGCAGCTGAATCCAAATAGAGAGCGTTATCACCAGTCGCAGAAAGAGCGATGCTACCAGCGGCGCTACCGTTCACAAGGATATCGAAAGAAGAGCTATCATTTGATGAAGCGTATCGGATTGTTAGGTTGTAAGGGATGGCGAACGCCTGAATATCCGAGAACTCAATGTAATCTCCATCCTGTGCCAAGCTTATATTGATATAACCTGAGCCGGTAAAGCCTGAGCCATAACTTTCTACATCTGGCCCATCACCGATTGTGCCCGTTTCGGCCTCGACAAATATTGCAGCAGGGGTGACAACATTAATGGTTCTTTGCACGGTTATAGCGGCATTCCCAGCAGCGTCGACAAGGTCATAGCTCAAGACGTAGGTGCCATCGGTATTAATATCGACAAAGCCGCCTGTTGTAATGTTGAGGCTAATATCTCCGTCAAGGTTGTCTGATCCTATCGTACCAGGGTCAGTGAATAACTGGCCATTAACATGATCAATGGTTGAGTCACCTACAAGGGTGATTACAGGAGCGATGCCGTCCGTTACGTTTACTGTTCGAGTAACTGTAGCCGCGGCATTACCGGCAGCGTCACTAACATTGTAACTTAATACATAACTTCCAATCGTGTTGATATCGAAAGAGCCTGTCCTTGCTATGTTGCCGTAAATGTCTCCATCAGCGCTGTCTAGAGGCGTTTCGCCGGCATCATTATAAGCAGTACCTTGAACGTGGTTGGTCGGGTCGGAGCCAGTAAGTGTAATCACTGGAATCGTTGTATCCTGAACAGTGATTGTGCGACTAAGCTTTAGAGCAGCATTACCGGCAGTATCACTGACGTCGTATCTTATCGTGTATATGCCTGCAATATTTGCATCGATGGTATCACCGCTTATGACGATGCTGGAAGTTAGGTTGCCATCCACGTTGTCGTTGGCTGTTGCACCAGCGTCGGTATAGCTCGTTCCTTGTTCAACTGTTTCAGCTGCATTGCCTGTTAGCGTAATGACTGGAATAGTTGTATCGGCAATGATGACTGTTCTAGTAACGGTCGTTGCAGCATTCCCCGCGGCATCATTGACGTCATAGCTGAGCACGTAGGTTCCGGGAGTATTAACATCAACAGCTCCACTAAGTACGATATTGGTGGTGACATCACCGTCAAGGTTATCGTCAGCTGTTGCGCCTGCATCTGTGTAAGAGGTGCTCTGTTCATGATTGACAATCGTGTTGCCCAGAAGAGTGATTGTTGGTGCGATGCCGTCTGTTACATTCACTGTGCGTGAGACTGTTGTTGCAGCGTTACCCGCAGCATCACTTACGTCATAAGAAATTAGGTAAGTGCCAATTATATTGGTATCTACATCGCCTGTTCGCGTGATACTGGCAGTAATGTCGCCATCAGCACTGTCAGAGGCTGTTGCACCGGCATCGGTATAAGGTGTGAGCTGAACATGATTAAGCGGGCTGGAGCCCAGTAGGGTAATCAGTGGTGCAGTACTGTCTTCGACTGTGACGGTTCGTGTTACTTGTACAGCATTATTGCCCGCAGTGTCACTGACATCATAGCGAGTGGTGTAAATCCCAGCTGTATTAATATCAACCGTATCGCCGGATACGATGATGTTGCTGCTTAGGTTGCCATCGACATTGTCGCTTGCCGTCGCGCCTGCGTCGGTATAGCTGGTAGCTTGTTCAACGGTTTCGTTAGAATTACCGTTGATTGTAATGACTGGAACTGTTGTATCGGCGATAACAACGCTTCTATTAACTGTAGCAGCGGCATTACCAGCGGCATCATTGACATCATAGCTGAGTATGTAGGTGTCTGGCGCATTTACATCGACAGTTCCGCTAACAACGATGTTTGCAGAAATATCCCCGTCAAAATTATCGTTAGCGCTCGCTCCTGCATCGGTATAGCTTGTTCCTTGTTCATGATTTTCAATTGCATTTCCAAGTAAGGCTATTGTTGGTGCAATTGTATCGCCAACATTTACAGTTCTTGTTGCGGTGGTCGCGGGGTTTCCTGCTGCATCTGTTACGTCATAACTGATGATATACGAGCCTTCAACATTAACATCTACACTGCCCGTGACAACAATACTAGCGCTCATATCGCCATCGATAAGGTCGGAGGCAGTAGCGCCTGCATCTGTATAGGTGCTGCCTTGTTCATGGTTGACGGCTGAACTGCCGATAATGGTAATAGCAGGGGCTGTCGTGTCGGCCACGATAACGGTTCTTGTAATTGATGTGGCTGCGTTACCGGCTGTATCGCTAACATTATAAGTAAGAATATAGGAGCCGGCAGTATTTGCATCAACGGAGCCCGTGACAAGGATATTTGCAGTTAAGTCTCCGTCAACGGTATCACTGGCGGATGCGCCTGCATCGGTATAGCTTGTTCCTTGCTCATGATTAGTTGGAGTACTTCCGCTTAAGGTCAATACCGGTAGCGTTGTATCAACAACTGTAATAGTACGTGTTAGTGTTGTTGCGTTATTTCCTGCGCTGTCGCTAACGTTGTAATTGAGAGTGTATGTGCCAGCGGCATTTGCATCGACAAAACCGGATACAGTGATGCTGGCGGTGATATCACCGTCAGTATTGTCTGTAGCACTGGCGCCACGGTCGCTATAAGCAGTTCCTTGTTCATGGTTGATGCTTGCCGAGCCAAGTAATGTGATAACCGGTGCGGTAGTATCGGTGACGATTACTGTTCGCGTAAGCTGTACGGCATTGTTCCCAGCTGCATCACTTACGTCATAGCTAATTACATATGTTCCAGTCGCAAGAGGGTTGACTGTTCCGCTTGAAATAATACTGGAGCTCAGGTCGCCATCAATATTATCTGTCGCACTTGAGCCTGCATCGGTATAGCTTGAGCCAAGTTCAATATTTACGGTTGTGTTGCCAATTAGAGTTATCATTGGTGCAGTAAAGTCGCCGACATTAACTGTTCGGACTTGTTGTGCGGCAGGGTTTCCACCAGAGTCTGTCACATCGTAAGTGACCGTGTATGTGCCTGCGACATTTTCATTCACGTTGTTAATGGTGACAATTGCTGCGCTAAGCGTAGCGTCATCATCGACTACGTCTGATGCAGTCGCACCCTGGTCGGTGTAAATTGTATTTAGCTCATGATTAAGTGGGTTGGCACCAGACATGGTGATGGTTGGTGCGCCAGTATTGGCAACGTTTACAGTTCTATTAACCGTGGTTGCGGCATTGCCTGCTGCATCAGAAGCGTTATATGACAAGATATAAGCGCCGACAGTGTTGGCATCTACTGAGCCTGTAACTCCAATATTTGCTGAAATATCACCATCAATATTATCTGAGGCGATAGCGCCTGGATCGAGGAATATGGTGCCTACTTCATGATTGAGCGGGTCTGTGCCGACTAAGCTGATTACCGGCGCAGTCATGTCACTAACAATAACAGTTCGCGAGACTTGCGTCGAAGCGTTGCCTGAGGCGTCACTAACGTTGTAAGTAAGGGTATAGCTTCCACTTACGCTGGTATTAACTGCACCACCAAGCACAATGTTGGAGCTTAAGTCACCATCAATGGCATCTGATGCCGTAGCACCCGCATCCGTGTATGTCGCGCCTTGCTCTACATTAACTGTAGCGCTGCCAAGTAGAGTAATCACGGGGCCGGTTCTATCGGCAACGATTACGTCTCTGGTAACCGTGGGTGCAGCATTGCTTTGTAGGTCGGTAACGTTGTAAGACAGGGTGTAGGTACCCGCGATATTCGCATCGACTGTCCCACTAACGATGATGGATGCACTTAAGTTACCATCTACAGCATCCGTAGCGGTAGCGCCAGCATCTGTGTAGGTGGTTTGTAGTTCATGCAGGGTAGGGTTGTCGCCATTTAGTGTTATGGTTGGTGCGCCAGTATCCACAACATTCACTGTTCGTGTAGTGGTTGCTGCAGCATTTCCTGATGAATCGGATACATTGTAGGTAAGCGTATACGTGCCTTGTGTATTGGCATCGACTGTTCCTGTGACGCCAATACTTAGACTGATATCTCCATCAATATTATCGCTAGCGCTAGCGCCAGGATCGACGAAGATTGTTCCTACTTCGTGATCTAAGGGGTTGGCTCCAGCAAGGGTGATAAGTGGGGCTGTTGTATCGCTTACGATTACAGTTCTACTCGCCTGAATAGCGGGGTTTCCAGCGGCATCGCTAACATTATAGTGAATGGTGTAGTTACCAGCGGTATTTGTATCAACTGCGCCAGTGGTAATGATATTTACGCTAATATCGCCATCTATGATGTCTGTTGCGGTCGCTCCGGCATCGCTATAAACCGTTCCTTGTTCAGCGTTAACGGTGCTGCCTCCAGTAATCGTTATTACTGGAGCTGTTCTATCAGCAACGATTACATCTCTGGTTACCGTTGTTGCAGCATTACTTTGGGAATCATTTGCATCATAGCTAAGTGTGTAAGTTCCGGCGATATCCGGATCGACTGACCCAGTCACTGTGATTGAAGCGCTTAGGTCGCCGTCTGCTGCATCTGAAGCGGTCGCACCAGCATCTGTGTATGGCGTCTGTAGTTCGTGTAGCACTGGATTGTCACCAATAAGTGCAATAGAGGGTACTCCAGTATCCACGACGTTTGCAGTTCGAACTACGGTTGCTGCTGCGTTACCAGATGAGTCAGAAACATTATAGGTAAGGGTGTATGCACCTTGCGTATTGGCATCAACAGTTCCGGTAACGCCAATTGCTGTACTGATATCTCCGTCAGTGTTGTCACTGGCTGTTGCGCCTGGGTCGACGAAGATTGTGCCGACTTCGTGATCCAGCGGGTTCGTTGAGTTAAGGGTGATTACCGGAATAGTTGTGTCACTGACAATAACGGTTCTGGTGAGTTGTGTTGCCGCGTTTCCAGTAGCGTCACTTACATTGTAATTGATGCTATACGTACCGGCAGTATTAACGTCAACAGTACCGCTTGTGACGATGTTTGCACTGATATCACCGTCAATTACATCACTAGCAGTTGCGCCAGCGTCTGTATATAAAGTGCCTTGCTCATGATTAACTGTAGTACTACCGGTAATAGTGATGAGTGGAGCGCTTCGGTCTGCAACGATAATGTCTCGTGTTACGGTTGTCGCAGCATTGCTTTGTGAATCCGTCACATCATAACTGAGTGTATAAGTTCCAGCGGTATTTGAGTCGACTGAGCCTGTGATGACAATACTAGATGAAAGGTCTCCGTCTGCGGCATCTATTGCAGTGGCACCAGGGTCGGTAGAGGTAGTTTGCAGCTCGTGTAAAATGGGGTTGTCGCCAAGTAGCGTGATGGCCGGCACTCCGGTATCGACAACATTAATTGTACGAACTACCGTCGTTGCAGCGTTTCCTGCCGAGTCGCTGACATTATAGGAAAGTGTATAAGTGCCAATTGTGTTTGGGTCAACCGAGCCAGATACGCCAATATCGGCACTAACATCGCCGTCTATAATATCGGATGCTGTTGCACCAGGGTCAACGAATATGGTGCCTACTTCATGATCCAAAGGGTTTGCGCTAAGTAAGCTTATTACCGGTGCTGTGCGGTCAGCAACGTCAACAACTCTGCTGATTGGTGCGCCTGCATTGCCCGCGGCATCACTTACGTTATAAGTGATGATATATACACCGGCGGTATCACTATCTACTGTATCTCCGCCGACTACAATACTCGTAGTGATGTCTCCATCGGTATTGTCATTTGCGCTTGCGCCAGCATCTGTATAGGGGGTTCGTAATTCATGCAGAACTGTTGAGTCGCCAGACAAAATGAGAGTTGGAGGTGTTGTGTCGTTTACGTTTACTGTTCTTATTTCGGTAGGTGCAGCGTTGCCAACTGAGTCCGAAACATCGTATGTGACATTGCATGTGCCTGTTAGGTTCGGGTTGACGGTATCTCCAGCTACGGCAATGCTGCTGCTTAAGTCTCCGTCGATTGCATCTGATGCAGTAGCGCCTGGATCGGTGTAGGCATTTCCAAGCTCGTGATCAAGAGGGTTGCTTCCAAGAAGGGTGATCGTTGGCGCGCCGGTATCGGCAACGATTACGTCGCGAGATATTGTTGTCGCTATATTTCCTGCTGCATCGCTTAGGTCATAAGAAAGTGTGTAAGTACCAGCAATGCTTGAATCAACAGAACCGCTGACGACAATGGAGCTGCTTAAGTCTTCGCCTGGAACATCTGATGCAGTAGCGCCAGGGTCGGTGAACCGGGTGTTTAATTCTTGATTATACGGGCTGGCGCCTATTAGCGTAATAATCGGTGCAGTGGTATCGACAACATTAATTGTGCGAGAAACGACTACTGCTGCATTGCCTGATGAGTCTGACACGTCGTAGTTTAGGACATAGCTTCCAACCGTATCGTTCGTGACGCTTCCTGAGATAATGATATTAGCCGTAATATCACCATCAACATTATCGGTGGCTGTGGCTCCTTCTTCTATATAAGTGTCGCCTTTTTCCAGAGTGATACTCGAAGCTCCGCTTAGTGTAATGCTAGGGATAGTTGTGTCTTGGACGATTACATTACGAGTGACAGTCGTTGCGATGTTTCCAACGGCATCCGAAACGTCGTAGGACAGGGTGTAAGTTCCAGCAGTGTTTGCATCAACGGTTCCGGAAATAGTAATGTTTGCGCTGATATCTCCATCACGATTATCGATTGCTGTTGCGCCGGGTTCTATATAGCTGGTCAGTTGTTCAACGTATGTCGGATCGTCGCCAGTAAGAGTAATAACGGGAGCGATGATATCCTCTTCTAGAACGTAGACCATTCTAGATACCGTATCAGCGTTGTTACCTGCGCTATCAACGACATCATATTCAACTAGTATTCCCGTAGGGTTTGGTACGGATGTATCGATAATAGTGGGAGTATCGATAACGTTCGGCCTAGTAACGACCTCAGATGTCAAATCCAAGTCTTCTGTATCATAAGCGGAGTAGCCGGGCTCGGAATATTCGTCGCCAACAATAAGTGTGACGTCAGTTGAGCCCGCTGATGTTTCGGCAAGAGTAATGATAGGTTTTTCATCAACGCCAGCTTCACTGGCTTTTAGTTGGATTGGTGTGCCAGCGGTGAAGTCAGTGAACTGGAAGCAGTCATCAATATCAGTGCTAGTTGATTGGTCAGATAAAGCTGTTTGGCTAAGTAATATATCAGCATTGACTGCTACACCGTTCTTTTCAAAGCAGCCGGTAATGCCAAACGGGATAACCCCTGTTTCGATAGCGTAAATCGTAGCGGTGGTTTGGTCTGTGTGCCAAAGATATTCGCCGTTCCAACTTAATCCTTTAGGGTCAGCTCCTGGTGTGTCAAAGAAGTCAACAACGCTACCGTCGCTTGGGTCAATGCGGTAAACCTTGAGTTCTTCTTGGTCAGCTACCCATAAGTCTCTACCGTCCCAGGTAATACCAAAAGGGCGAGCATTAGTGACTGAGGGGTTAGATTGGTATGAAGGTAAAGAGGAGGGGCCTGGTAAAGACAAAAGAAGCGCACCATCTTCAGGGCGTACTTTATTGATAGTGTTAGTTTGCCAGTCTACGACCCAAAAGCTATGACCGTCGTATGTCATGTCGGTGGGTGATGGGAATGCCAGTGACGCGAGTGCATTCTCCGATTCGAGGTTATCACCATCTACCGGGTCTACTTTTATGATGTCGTCAGTTATAGGGCTGGCATTTCATAAATAGTTTTCAGCAAAAGTCAGACCGCCGCCGCCACAGTATTGGCCTGCAGGCGTTGCGCCACAAGTAGGGATGGGGTTGCCATCGCTATTTATTGGTGGGTTATCGGTGTCTGCAAGAGGAAGGTTTAAATCACTGTCGCCTGCAGAGAACAATAGTACGTCGTCACCTACGTCACTTGTGCCCATGTCATCATATATATCTTCAGGATATACCCGGTATATTCTATCGGTGCCAAAATCGACTACCCTAAGATAGCCATCATGCATGGTAATGCCTTGAGGGGATGTAGGTGTTCGACCATCACCGCTTACATTATTAATAGTCAGTGTTGTTAGGATATTACCTGCATCGCCGGGCGCAGCAGATAAAAACTGAGCGTAGAGAAGAACAATAAATGATAGGGAGGTAATACTCAGTTTTCTTATTGGCATCTGATTATCCATGGCTCTTTATGTTCAAAGACATTAAGTAATAAACGATCGGTGTTAGCTTGTTGCACGGTCTGGCTTTTATGAAGCGACTTTATAGAAATGAATATTGAGGGGCTTGTTAGCGCAAAATTGTAAAATTATGAAAGAACTTTGAACTCTGTCTCATGAATATGCCTGTTAGATGTAGCGCTAGCTAGGCTTGTCTCTTTAAAGAAATAAGTGCTTATTTAAGTTGTTGTTTGCAAACTAAAAAATTGTAAAGTCATGAGCGTACAGTTGTTAGGTTTTATCATAGAAAAAGCCTAAAAAAACGTTGCATATAAATGTGAATGTTATTAATGTTTATATTTTGAGAGGGGGGGTGTAGGTTGAGTTTGTGTGATGTTGGTCGGTTTTGGATGGCTTGGTGGTAAATGGAGGCTATATATCGGTGGTTAGAAGGTGGGTTGATGTCGTATTAGTATAAAGAAGGGTTATAAAGAGGGGGTTAAAAATGGGTGCAGCAGTGGTTGCTGTCTTTGGCGTATTAATTTATAAAAAAGTTTGATAAAGGTGTTGACCTAAAGAATCAGCTCTATATAATGCGCACCTCCTTAAGACGAACCGCTTCGAAAGCGGCGAAGTTTGAAGGAGATAGAGGATAAATTAAGTGATTAAAATCAGTAATTTATCTTCGCTTGTTAAAGGTTTTGGTTTTCGGTTTTGAATTTAAATTTCTTCG
>NZ_LWGG01000639.1:0-651 GCF_001635365.1 Oleiphilus sp. HI0128
GACTTTGTTCTGATGGACATTGTCATGCCTGTTATGGATGGCTATGAAGCCGCGTCCTTAATTAAAAAGCGCGCAGGCGATACCCATGTTCCTATTATTTTTCTGACAGCAAAACATGATGAGAAATCTTTGCTTGCTTGCCTGGAGAGTGGTGGAGATGATTATTTACCAAAGCCCATTAATGGCATTGTTCTAAAAGCGAAGATTAAGGCTCATGCGAGAACTCAGGAGCTTACCCAGCAAGTTCATGCGAAAAACAGTGAGCTAACCCGTCTACACGCGACATTAACGCAAGAACATGAGATGGGGCGTCATGTATTAAATCATACGCTCAAGAGGAGCTTGCAGAACTGTAAAAATGTTAAAAGCTATCTTTCTTCAATGTCGACCTTTAATGGCGATATCTTTCTTTTGGCCGAAAATCCAAGTGGTGGTTTATATGCTTTTCTCGGTGACTTTACTGGTCATGGTTTAGCTGCAGCAATTGGTACGATTCCTGTCTCGCAAGCATTTTTCTCCATGTGTGAAAAAAGTATGCCGATTATGGAAATTGCGTCTTCGATGAATAAGTCCTTAAAGTCCTTTTTGCCTGAGTACATGTTTTGCGCCGCGACACTAATACATGTGCCAGAATCGGGAGATAAAGCATTA
>NZ_LWGG01000640.1:0-588 GCF_001635365.1 Oleiphilus sp. HI0128
TAGTTTCACGTTAGATAACGACCAGTGGAGAATCACAAAAATTGTATTTGCTCATGAAGGTGGCGCTGGTTCACCTGTCAGTTTCCCTTAAGTAATAAGAATATTGGAGCTAGTTTTATGTACAGTCTAAAGGAAAAAGTTTTATGTATTTTTCTTTTTCTACCGTTAATGGCGTGCGGCTCTTCAGATCCATCTCCAAGTGATGCTGTTGAACAGTTTTTTGATTTGGTTCTCGAAGGCAACTTGGATGATGATCAAGTATTGAATCAAATGTCAGCACTAACAACAGGCAAAATTAAAGAACGAATCGACTCTAGAAAGAGAATTAGTAAGTTTAAGAAGATTTCTAAAACCATTAACGAGGCAAATGGTTCGATTGAAACCGATGGTTACGACATTGATGGAAGTGAAGCCAATGTCACTCTTCTCATTGTAGGTGAAGATGACAACGGAGAAGAAATTAAAGACGAATCAACTGTGGAATTACGAAGTGAGAATGGTCAGTGGTTGATATATAGCATGAAGGGTGCTTAGGACAAAATCATAAAGAGATAAAAACTAATAAATCAATAAAAGGAAATACACATG
>NZ_LWGG01000641.1:0-598 GCF_001635365.1 Oleiphilus sp. HI0128
TCGCCTTTACAGAAATATTATCTGCTTCTAGGCGAGATAAACCTTGGGAGATTATGACATTGCCGGTATAGGTTGACGTGCCATTCTGGTCGTCAAGGCTAGCCTGGTCTGACTCTATGGATATTGGAAGTTTACTGCTCGGGTCGATTGCAAAACAAAAAGCAGGCAAAAGGGTTAACAGGGTGGCACGGAGCAAGCTATTTATTGAAGGCATACTGTCCTCTGACATTGCTAAGGAGTTCAATGCGTTTTTCATTAAGCCAGCCGTTTAAGCCGGTTGCTTGAATGACGCTTTGATCTTTCCTAATGGTAACGGCTTGGTTTGATGAGATAAAGGCCTGTTTTCGGTCTATCGATATTTGATCGCTTTCAATGCTCCATGTTTTATCGCTGGGGATAATCTGCTCGATGATGACATTTCCGGAAAGCATTAGTGTATCGCTGTCTGGCTGGATTTCACCATTGTTGGCACTAAGTTGAATTATTTCTCCCTGTTCATTTGAGAGTGTCGCCTCAATGTGCTCGATATCGATTTGGTCAGATTGTGCGTAAAATAATGCGCTTTTACTTTGTAAGTTGGTTGAGAAGCCTTTGTCAT
>NZ_LWGG01000642.1:0-278 GCF_001635365.1 Oleiphilus sp. HI0128
AATCGCAGCGGTTGGAAAATCTGGACCTGGAATAATTTCCATCAACTCTTCACAGGTAATATCACTATTTTCCATCAGAGCAAGGCAAGCACCAACAACTTCAGTTAAGTTGTGTGGTGGAATATTAGTCGCCATACCAACAGCGATACCTGACGAGCCATTCACCAACAGGTTAGGAACTCTAGTCGGCATAACTTCGGGTATCTGCTCGGTACCGTCATAGTTAGGAACAAAATCGACTGTTTCTTTGTCCAAGTCAGCAAGCAACGAATGAGCAA
>NZ_LWGG01000643.1:0-239 GCF_001635365.1 Oleiphilus sp. HI0128
CGCCGAATGCGTTCATGAATGCCATTAGCTTAGGCGTGTTAGCCTTCGCTTTGTTGTCCCATACAGAAGCTGTGTGACAACCCGATTGGAAAGCACCATCAACACTTGGAGAAATAGTCGAAGCAGCCATTGCTTCTAGTTCCTGGCAAGTCATAGGGCCAGTTGTATCCTGAGAACCTACGATGTTCACTTTAACGCGAACGTCAGAACCTGTGTGTAGAGGTGTTGCAGACTTAACA
>NZ_LWGG01000644.1:0-376 GCF_001635365.1 Oleiphilus sp. HI0128
AGCTTTTTCCATTCCTCTAAACTGCACCAAATCGCGCGGGATATACTTATCATCCCCCACAATTGCATGCCCGGAAAATGCGGCATGAACACGAATCTGATGAGTTCGCCCGGTCACCGGCTTAGCTTCGACTAAGGTAAAATTCTCAGCACTAGATAAGATCTTGAACAAGGTCTGACTTGGCTTCCCGTCCTGGTGTACAACAACAATGCGTTCACCAGATTTTAATTCATTCTTCTTAAGGGGCGCGTCAACGCGCTTTTTATGCTTTGGCCACTTACCGAAAACGGCCATATGGTAAATCTTGTTAACCTCATCATTACGAAACTGCGCATGCAAGTCTCGCAAGGCAGGCCGCGACTTAGCAACCAAGATA
>NZ_LWGG01000645.1:0-1817 GCF_001635365.1 Oleiphilus sp. HI0128
AGTTTTTCTTTCATTGCCCCGCATAAAAAATTTCTTCGGCATTATCTCTCAAGGCTGCAGCCAAGATTTCAGGGCTTTCAGAGCGAATATTACATAGCGCCGAAAAAACCTGACGAATATCCGAAGGACAACCAAACTCTCGCCTCAACCCGGAAACTCTCATATCCGGGCTATCCGTCTCCAACAACAAACTACCCAAAGGGGCTGTCGCAACAGCGGATCGGGTTCGCGTGGCACTTGGCCAAGTAATAACGCAACCTACACCGATGCTTATCCCTTTGGCGACATACTGATCGAGCAAGTCCTTGCCTCCGGAGAAGGCATGAATCACCCCCTTCCCTGGAAACTTCTTTAATGCGGACAGTATCTGGGAATGCGTTTTTCGAGCATGCATGATAACGGGCAAACCATGATCACTTGCAAGCGCCAACTGCGCCTCAAACAAGCTGTACTGCAGAGCCATATCTGCTGCCGTTACATCAAGCCCTATCTCGCCAACAGCAACCAGCCCCTCAGGCCGCTGGGATAAGCACGCATCAAGCCTGCTAATATCGCCTAAAGAATGCCTAGCTATAAAAAGAGGATGCAACCCTAAGGCATAACTTAGCTGAGGATGGCCAAGCGATAAGCCTTGCACCCCCTCCCATGATCCACGATCAATCGATGGGATAATCAACTTTGTTACACTTGCCCGGCGACAACTTTCAAGCAGGGCTTCTTGCCGCCCCTCAAACTCAACAAAATCTAAATGACAATGAGTATCGTAAAGCTCCGGACCTATCACCTCATTCTGCAATTAGTGCTCTCGCGTCTTTCTAAACTGCACTTCAGGGTAGCGCTCTTCAGATAACTGTAAATTCACCATCGTTGGCGCGATATAACTCAAGTTATCCCCCCCATCCAAAGCTAAATTATCAAAGCATTTCTTTCTAAACGCCTCTAGTTTGACCGGGTCATCACACGACACCCAGCGCGCCGTCGCAACGCTGATCGGCTCATACATAGCATCGACCTTATATTCAGCCTTTAATCGATGCACTACGACATCGAACTGAAGCACCCCGACGGCACCAACTATCAAGTCATTTGACTTCAGCGGACGAAACACCTGAACAGCGCCTTCTTCAGACAATTGAATCAAGCCTTTGTTAAGCTGCTTCATCTTCAGAGGATCTTTCAAACGAATTCGTCTAAAAAGCTCAGGCGCAAAGTTTGGAATGCCCGCAAACTTAAGCTGCTCACCCTCAGTAAAGGTATCACCTATCTGAATCGTCCCGTGATTATGCAAACCAATAATATCGCCTGCATAAGCCTCATCTGCATGTTCTCGGTCACCTGCCATAAAGGTCACCGCATCTGAAACACGCACATCTTTACCTGTGCGAACATGCTTTAACTTCATTCCTTTCTTATACTTTCCCGAACAAATGCGCATAAATGCGATTCTGTCTCGATGCATTGGGTCCATATTTGCCTGAATTTTAAAAACGAAGCCTGTGAACTTTTCTTCTTCGGCCTCAACCTGGCGCACATTCGTCGCTCGTGATTGCGGCGCAGGCGCCCACTCAGTTAAGCCTTCAAGCATATGGTCTACACCAAAATTACCCAGAGCGGTACCGAAGTACACCGGCGTCAGTTCGCCTGCTAAAAATAGCTCATGATCAAACTCGTGCGATGCACCTTTAACTAATTCAATTTCATCTCTAAGTTCTTCTGCATAATGCCCAATCGCCTCTTCCAGCTCTGGATTATCGAGACCTTTTATTACTCTTGAATCCTGAATCTGATGACCTTGCCCCGTCTGATAAAGGACTGTC
>NZ_LWGG01000646.1:0-329 GCF_001635365.1 Oleiphilus sp. HI0128
AGATGCCGGAGCTTATGATGTCATTGTATCCAATTCTGTGGGGCAGCAGGTGTCGTCAGTTGCTAATGTAGAAATTAATGAGCTTGAGGTTTTACAGTCGATAGCCTTGGAGTGGTCAATTCCAGAAGAAAGAGCGGATGGTACTGCTCTAGATTTAAACGAAATTGACAGTTACCTTATTCGATATGGTACAGATGCATCAAACTTAGCTCAAAGTGTTGTTGTAGGTAGTGGCTCGGATACCAGTGCGCAGATCGATGATATGGTAGCAGGCACTTATTATTTTGTGATTTTGACTATCGATATCGACGGTGTTCAGAGTGAGGAAT
>NZ_LWGG01000647.1:0-352 GCF_001635365.1 Oleiphilus sp. HI0128
TTAAAAAGGCTCATAGCGGTTTCGTTAGCCATTATTTAGTTGATGATCTGAAGCCTGGTCAAGAGCTTACTAGCACCGGCCCAATGGGAAGCTTTCATCATAATCCACTATTCCATGGTAATGATCTAGTATTCTTCGCTGGCGGATCCGGGATTGCACCTGCACGTAGTATGATCAAACATATCATCGCTAAAGATCTCCCTCATACCATGCATATTATCTACAGCAATAGTTTCGAGGAGGATGTAATATTCGCAAAGGAAATTCGCTCCTGTGCCAAACAGAATCACAATATAAAACTTACAGAATTAATCTCAAGGCCAAGTGAAAGTTATCAAGGCATCGGCGGACG
>NZ_LWGG01000648.1:0-280 GCF_001635365.1 Oleiphilus sp. HI0128
ACCCTCAATCATTAGGTCAGTAAAATAGCGGCAGGCTTCTACGACACCACTTCGAATATCATGAATGCTGGGGATTTGTGAACCTAAGTGGCAGTGCAATAATTCGAGGCAGTGCAGCATGTTCTCTTGCTTTAGCTTATCAACCACATCGATAAGTTGTGTGCTAGTTAGACCAAACACACTGCGATCACCGCTCGTTGAATTCCAATGCCCACTGACTTGAGAGGTCATTTTCACCCGCACACCAATGTGGGGTTGAATGTTCATTTGGCGGCTCAAT
>NZ_LWGG01000649.1:0-275 GCF_001635365.1 Oleiphilus sp. HI0128
TCTATTTTTCCACGCGGCTTGGCATCAGCCTCTGCCATAAAGCGATCTAAATCACCAAAGCCACTACTCGTACCACAACCACTCAATAGAACACTTGATACGAGCACGAGAGACAAGAAAATTTTATTCATTATCTTCTCCTCCCTTTCTTCTTCTTAGATTGCCTACTTTTTTCTCTGTCTGCCTCAGTACCATAACGATATGTCTTCGCTTGCACAGTCATTTGCAGCTTATGACTGCTGCGCCCCTGACTATTTCCTTTAGACTTACTCTGC
>NZ_LWGG01000650.1:0-374 GCF_001635365.1 Oleiphilus sp. HI0128
CGATTTGGCTTTGTGCCTGGGTCAGTTCAATATCACTGGTGACATAACAGGCGACTTTATTTTCTCGTTGTCCGCTTTTGAAGTTTAGTAACTTTCCCTCTTGAGTTCGTAAGTGGGAAAGAATTAATTGATCGTCGGGGGCTAATTGCTGCGCTGCTTTTAAGGCGTTCACTGCTAAAGATTGAACTTGGGTGATCAGTACGTAGCTTTCATCAATTTTTAATAAAAGTGAGGTGTAGCTTAATAGCTCATCAGCTTGTTGCCTTAGTTTGTTAATGCGAAGCTTGCGCTTTTTCATTGCTTGTTGGCGGCTATAACTTATGCCACTGGCAACCATTGAGATAACAATGATGGAGGCTATCAAAGATATTATA
>NZ_LWGG01000651.1:0-357 GCF_001635365.1 Oleiphilus sp. HI0128
GTCAATACTGAAACAGCCCCAGCAAATTTTGCTCACAATATGCGCCAGCATGCGCTATCTCGATTTAATGAACTCGAGAATACAGTTAAGCAGGCACACAGTGAAATTCCACAGAAGTACTGGGTGAGTCTCGATGATGTAAGAAAGTCAGAGTATGAAAACCTTTCTAAGAAGATTCGTTTAGCCTTAAGAGATGAAAAAGCCTACGACGCAAAAGCTATCTCAATATTGTGGAAGTTCCGTTGTAAATTTAATCCATCTGCGACAGAATGCGCGACTCCGGAGTAGTTGCGCAGAACACTGCTCCTAGAGACCTTGTAGCTTAGTAGGAGTAGTGATGCCTTATACAGCAAAATT
>NZ_LWGG01000652.1:0-8551 GCF_001635365.1 Oleiphilus sp. HI0128
TGCCGTTGATGCCGTTGATGCCGTTGATGCCGTTGATGCCGTTGATGCCGTTGATGCCGTTGATGCCGTTGATGCCGTTGATGCCGTTGATAGCTTAACAGACCAAACAAGCGATCAGGGTAGATAAAAAATTAATGAATAGCAAGAGAGGGAGCGCAAGGTATATCGTTTGAAGCTGATTAAAAGGCTTGCCATTCCCCCCCTCAAACAATCTTATCACTTACTACTTGTATTAAATAACGAAGATAACTTTACTCTTAGTAAAATTATCTTCGTAAATTTAGCCACAAAATATAAATAAGTTACAGCTCCAAAGCCAGTTCAGGTGCGTCACCCCCTTCTGCAGGCTCAATCTTAGGCATATATTTTTCTCGAACCTTGCCCTCAATATCTTCAGCGATTTCGGGGTTCTCTTTCAAGAAGTTGGCAGCATTAGCCTTACCCTGCCCGATCTTGTCGCCGTTGTAGCTGTACCATGCGCCAGCCTTATCTACCAAGCCTTCCTTAACACCGAGATCTATGATTTCCCCCATGCGGTATATACCCTTGCCGTAAAGGATCTGGAACTCTGCCTGTTTGAATGGTGGTGAAACCTTGTTTTTTACAACCTTAACTCGCGTTTCGTTACCAATAATTTCGTCGCCCTGTTTTACCGCGCCGGTACGACGAATATCCAAACGTACCGATGAATAGAATTTTAAGGCGTTACCACCGGTTGTTGTCTCAGGGTTGCCAAACATTACGCCGATCTTCATACGAATTTGGTTGATGAAAATACACAAGCAATTAGCATTTTTAATATTACCCGTAATCTTACGAAGTGCCTGCGACATAAGTCTCGCCTGCAAGCCCATATGACTATCACCCATATCCCCTTCGATTTCAGCTTTTGGCGTTAAGGCAGCAACTGAGTCAATAATTAATACATCAACAGCACCTGAGCGTACAAGCATATCGGCGATCTCTAATGCCTGCTCTCCGGTATCTGGCTGAGAAACCAAAAGCTCATCAACGTTGACGCCTAACTTCTCTGCGTAAATTGGATCCAAAGCATGTTCAGCATCAACAAACGCACAGGTTTTACCTTGCTTTTGCGCCTCTGCAATAACCTGCAATGTAAGTGTTGTTTTACCAGAACTTTCGGGGCCATAAATTTCAACAATACGACCATAAGGAAGACCACCAATTCCCAAAGCAATATCCAGGCCTAGAGAGCCAGTTGATACAGAGGGGATCGCCTCTCTGGGCTGGTCGCCCATCTTCATTATTGCACCCTTACCAAACTGACGCTCTATCTGAGAAAGTGCAGCACCTAAAGCTTTCTTTTTGTTGTCTTCCATTTAAATATCCCCTAACTAATAACTCTTTGCAGGCCATAACTAAATATTACGACCAGTAATTTATACTGTATACATAATCAGTATTATGTGCAGTTAAATACTAACTGTCCAATATTTTTTTCATTATTTTTCGTTCGTCCAAACGCGAGCGTTGGCCAAGGTGACTTACTACTGTTTTAGGTCTATAGTTTTATTATTAGTACCTTTAACCGCCTTGGATTGCAAAATACATGCTTGACCCGTTGAAACATTACATCCAGTTCTTTTGGCCTAAGCCCCACTCAATAAGCAAAGAGCTTCAGGTTCGCTATCGCTTATTACTTTACTTCCAGTTCTTTACCAACCTGGTAATGATTTACAGCATTATTAAATGGACTAAGGCCGACTATACCGCGCTTGTAGTATCATCTTCGATTGGGCTTCTCATGTCGCTTATTTCAAGCACCCTTGTGAGACTCAAGTGCTCTCCAAACGTAGTTGCTAACATGCTAATGGTTGGGGCCTTCCCTCATGGCTTCAATATGATCTACAGCCTTGGCGGCTTACATTCTTCACATATATTTTGGATTCCGACCCTGGTTTGTATTGCCTATCTATTAGCCAACAGAAAGTCTGGACTATTTTGGTTTTGCACCTCATTCACTAGCATTGGCTTATTGGTGTACTTCGATCGCAGCGGTGTGGTATGGGACAACTATCCTTTCAGTGAAAGCCAGAAGCTTATAGACACCTATTCCGGCTACTTATTGCCAATGATCATTATATGGCTTGGCCAGAGCTATGCTTTTCGCATAAGGCAAGAATCACTAGCTGAAGCAATCCAAGCAAATGAAGAGACAAGTAGTCTGGTAATTTCGGCCGAAAAGAACTCACAGCGCTTAGGAGAGATTCTGAATGAAGCCAAGTCGACATGCCATACCCTATCCACCTCATCAAGATCCTTGCTAGAAAACATCAAAAAAATGAACAGTGATAGCCAGTCAATTGAAAACGGCGCACATTCTCAACTCGAGGCTTCTGAGCAGATTGATGCAACAGTTAGCGAAACGCAAACAACGCTTAGCGAGACATCTTCTCTTGTGAGAGAAATTGAAACTGTGACAAGAACTACACAAGCAAATGTCACATCTACCGCAGACTCCATGAAGAAAACAACAGAAAGCATGGATAAGATCAAACAAAGCTTCTCAAAAATTGAAGATGTTATTCAGGTCATTTCCGGTATCGTTAGCCAAACGAACTTACTTGCATTAAACGCAACAATCGAAGCTGCACGTGCTGGTGACAGGGGGCGTGGCTTTGCCGTCGTTGCTGACGAAATCAGAAGCTTATCAATTCGCTGTGATGAGTCTGCCCAAGAAATTACCGATGTAATAAAACAAGGGTCAGTAGACGTTGATAAGGGCGTCGAGATAGTACTTCACTCAGAAGCAGTACTGGAGAATACATCGGCCTCGGTTATTGAAGTTTCAGAACAAATTGAAAAAGTATCCAAGGTAATCAATAAACTGCAAGACAACATGACACAAGTCAGTGCTGCCTCGCAGAATGTTGGCGAGGTAAATAACAATAACGCTTACGCTGTTATACACCTACTGGAGTCAATTCAAAACCTGAGCACAATGACGACAAAGCTTAGCGACGTTTCAGAGAAGCTAGCAAACGTCGTGAATAAATAGCTAGCAGGTCACTTTCCTTACTAAAGCCCGACTAATCATTCTGACCTTCATGTTGAGGGGCAAACGCTTAAGGTTTGTTCCCACAATACCCTTCGTAAATCGGGTCTGTTTACTGTAATCAATATTTACATCTAACACGACTGGCTGACCCGCTTTGCTGATTCTCCAAGCTTCATCCAACATTTCATCTATATCGGAATTCTCATCGATCCGGACATAAGCTGCGCCAGTAGCCATCGCTACACCCTGCATTCTCGTATCCGCAAGAACCGAACAAGTTTTCCTGTTATACGGCACCTCTTGAGCTTGTGATATTTGGGATAACTCGCCATCATTAAATATGGTAAAAATTGCACCCAAGCCATTCTTGCTTGCCGTTGTAATTTCCATGCACGTCATCAAAAATGCACCATCACCAATAATACTGACAACGTCTTTTTCAGGATTAAGAAGCTTTGTTCCGATAGTCGCAGGGACAGCATAACCCATGCAATTGAAGTCGGTAGGCGAAATCATGGTTCTCGCTGTATGAATAGGCATAAGTTCTGCCGTTAAGAAGGTATGGTTACCGTCATCAACCACTACATAACCGTCATCAGGCAGCCTTTTCCTTAAGGCATCAAAGAATAAAGCTGGATTAACACGAGAACCACTATCGTGCTTATACCACTCTTGTTTATACGAAGCCTTTTGCTCTGAGATGAGCTGACTCACTTCCTTATAACGCGCATCAAAACAGATATTATTCTCATGTATTTTAGCTTTGAGCTTACGTAATAACGCGGGCAAGACCTCATTTGCATCTCCCTGGATCGCTACTTTCGCTGGGTAGTTTGTATTGAGAACTTTAGGGTTAATGTCAATATGAATCAAAGATTCAGGAACCGTAACGCCAAAGCTACCTGTACCAATTTCTCCAAAACGAGTCCCTACCGCAAGCAAAGCGTCGCAATCTTCAAATGCTTTCGTTGCGGCAGGCACTGCTGCAGCCCCAAAACTCATTCCCGTATGCATAGGATCATTTGCCGGAAAGGAGCTTAAGCCTTGCAAGGTAGTAGATGCCGGTGCGCCAAGCAAGCTAGCGACTTGCGTAGCAACATCAGAAACGTCCACCGCTCCCCAGCCCAAAAACAATCCGGGCTTATTAGCCTTAATTAAGATATCGACCGCTTCATCTAGCTGCTGTTCAAAATGACCAGACTCGACAAGCGCCTTTTCACTTAAAAATTCGGCATACGTTATTTGTCGTTCAACCTCCGCCGTATAAAGCTGTATATTCACTGGTATCTCAACAAATACTGGCCCTGGTTCGCCACTCGTCGCAATTTCGTAGGCTTTATATAGCGTTCTAATAATATCTTTCTGGTGAGCTACCTTAAATGTTGCCTTGGTAATTGGCGCTAGCATCGCATGCTGATCCATATCGTGAAGCTGGTATTCAAAGTCTGAATCGCTCCGCACACCACCCGACAACACCAGCATTGGAATACCGTCAAGAAATGCTTCGCCAATACCACTAGCTGCATGCGTAGCGCCTGCCGCAGGAACGATAAGCATTGCACCAACCGTATCACTGGTTCTACTAACAGCATCTGCCATGAACGCGCCACAGCCTTCATGAGTAACGAGCATAGGCTGAATGGTGGCCGACTTATTTAACTCATCATAGATCTCGGTATTGTGAACACCCGGTATACCAAATGTATGTGAAATCCCAAGTTGCTCGAGTGCATACCTAACTAGCCAAGCGCCTGTTTTCTTCATGTATCACCTTTAAGATTCTTTTTTCTATATAAATTTATTACAGGGAAAATGTATTACATCTGCCCTTAGTATTAGTTGATTGCGTCAATTGCGCTACGCGCCGTCAGTACACAGCCGGATAAGAACGTGCCCTCTAGAGACTTAAATCCGCTGGCACCGCCACCGCCAAAACCCGCTGCTTCACCAATCGCGTACAAGCCTGGAATTGCTGCACCCTCTGAGCTCAAGACCTGGCTTTGCAAATTAGTCTGTATGCCACCAAGGCTTTTTCTGGAAATGAGTCTGAGCTTAATCGCGATTAACGGACCGGATTTGTCACTTACAATGGGGGCAGGTTTACACGTTCTGACTTTGTCGGATCGCCATGCCCTGGCTTGCTGAATACGCCTAACCTGGTCATCGTTCCATAAAGCCGGCCCTCGTGATAGCATTTGGTCATAATCACTAACAGCAGCTTTAACATTGTCACAGCTCAAAACTTTTTCATCATCAAGAGCCTTCATCTGGGTAAGGAGTTCATCCATATTCTGTGCAACGATAAAGTGGTCACTTTCAGTAGAGATTTTCTCAATTAGCGTGTGATTTCCTAGCAATATTTCCTTTAAAAAGCTAAGTAACTTTCTGTCTCGAATCGAGGGGTTATGCTCCGAACCGGAGATTGCGAATTCTTTTGCAGCGATACCCCAGTTCAAAACCTGCCAGGTATAAGGTTCTTCTAGCTGGGCAACGCGACGACATAACTCATTTGTGTCAAAACCAGTAACGAGTGGATCAGGGCCAATACGATTGCCTTTAGCGTCAAGCCACAAAGCAGATTTACATGGGATCAAGCTTAAGCCATGGCCTTCAAATTGTGGCTGAGGATGCGGAATACCTGCCGCATAATTCCACATTTTATCAAGATGCGTAACACTCCCCCCCAAATTTGAAACGAGCTCATGCAATGCGCCATCGGCATAAGGGTGAGATCCGTTTAGGATTTCTTTCGGTGGCAAGCCCCAAGGTTTGTACCAATGCTCCCTAACCTTGTCGATACTGCCGTTAATCCCGCCACATGCAGCAATAGTATGCTCAGCCTCAAACTCTACTACCTTTTTAGTCTCTTCACTTTCACTTCGACAGCCCACTACGCGGCCATTTTCAGATACCAACTGAACTACACGATGTCGATAAAAGAACTGAAGACTATCACGGTTAGAATGCTTAGCCAGTTTTTCTAGAAACAATTCAACCAAGCGGTGACCAGTGCCCCAAATTACGTGATACCGGGGAACGCTATTACCATCGCCATTTAGCCCACGTTCTACCCAGTTTACGGCCGGAAAGAACTTTAAGCCTTTGTCACATAGCCAATGAAATACGCGCTCTGCGGAATTCTGCACGTAGTATTCAGCCCAACGTTTAGGCCATTCATCCTGTTCACTGAACTGAGCGAATGAATGCCAATCTTTTAAGGCAAGTTCAGGAGAATCTTTTATGCCCATACGTTCCTGAAGTGGTGTCCCCACCAAGGCCATACCACCAAACGCCAACTTTGCCAGGCCACCGGAATTACCTTCAATATCTCGATCAACCAACGAGACACTTAGACCTTTTTCCAAGCATTCATGCGCCGCAATTAAACCCGCAATTCCAGCACCAACAATAAGTACATCACTTTTAATAGCTGCCATCTTTCTTGCCTTGTTACCAAATCAATAAACTAAACAAAGTTTGCCAAAGCTCTTTACTTAAGAGGATAGTAAAATTAGCCTAATGGCCTTAGATTGAGACATAGAAGAAATAAAACCATTCTAACAATAATAGCCCTTTACCTGGATTCCACTAGGCATGAGTGAAACCGAAGCATTTATTAGTCACCTATATCGAGCAACCAAGCGCGTTGATATTGAGTATTATCGCCAGTGGGCCCTAAACGAATTACAGTCATTTCTTGATATCGACGCTGCGATCTGGAGCACCGGACATTTAAGTACGCGCACTTTTCACACACACACAACACTTAATCTACCAACTAGTTTTCCAGACACCTTAATAGAACACATTAAAATAAATCCAATCAGCAATAGCTTGTTTGCTCATGCTGGTGAAGCTGTAGATATGGCTGATGTAATTAACGACAGTGACTTTTATCGTTCTGAAATCTATCACTCGGTTTTTGAGCCGCATGGAATAAAACGTATTTTAAGTTCACTACACATAGCTTCAAGAAGCGGTATCTATACCCTTCTCTCTGTGTACCGCACTGACAAAGATAGAAAGTTCTCAGATAACGAAAAGAAAAGACATCAACGAGTATTATTTCATCTTATACAAGCTGCCTCTCATGCTTGCATGCTAAGCATGGAAGATAGGTCGGAGGGCGAGGAGCAGTACTACGCGATATGCGACCGTCACGGCATTTACCATGAGGTCGAAACAGAGTTTCTCGACATAGTCGAGCTTTGCTTTAAAGGAAGTAAGGAATTAAATACGCAAAAGCAAATCCTTCCCTTAAAACTCCCTTTGAATGAACAACAGAGAGAAAAACAGAACTACATCTTTAGCTCTCAGCAGCTGGGAGATCTCTTCCGAATAGGCGTTCGCCAAAGAAATAAACTCGACCAGCTAACCCAAAGGGAGCTAGATGTCGTAAAAGGCGTGACCAAGGGTTTAAGCTTTAAATTAATCGCAAAACAACTCGGCCTGAGCCCATCAACAATATCAAACCATCTATATCGTATTTATCATAAGTTAAATATTAATAGCCGTGAGCAGCTTGCTCAACTCATGGGAGACATAGAGCTAAAATAATTGCTGGTTGATGTAAGTCATTACATAGCAAACGCGCTCATGCCAAACTAGACTAAAGCTACAATAAAGGAGAATCACCAATGAGCCTATATAATAGTATACTCGTCGCTTTAGAGTGCGGCAAAGACGCGCAACAAGTGCTCAACAAAGCATCTGCACTGGCTGAACAAAATCCTTCAGCCAAAATTCATTTAGTTCACGTTGTACTCGACCTGATTGTGGCTGACTGGGCAGGCAGTCCAGGCCAGATACCGCCTCCATTAGATCAAGAAGCTCTCGCACAGTCGGGTGCAGACTACCTTCGCCCCTTCATTGAAGAGGCAGGGCTGGATCCAAATAATCTAATTATGTGCTTTGGGCCACCGGCTCAACAAATCCTTAAACAGGCAGATAACCTAAATGCAGATGTCATTGTTGCAGGTAGTCATAGTCGCCACGGGTTTGAAGTACTGCTAGGCTCTACAGCTCATAAGATTTTGAACCTCG
Organism: Oleiphilus sp. HI0128; assembly: GCF_001635365.1. Taxonomy (NCBI): domain Bacteria; kingdom Pseudomonadati; phylum Pseudomonadota; class Gammaproteobacteria; order Oceanospirillales; family Oleiphilaceae; genus Oleiphilus; species Oleiphilus sp. HI0128. The sequence goes on from NZ_LWGG01000652.1 coordinate 8,063, forward strand.
CTGAATGTGATGTACTGCTAGTGCGCTGCCCCAAGAGCTAAATAATCGAAGATGTTGATAGCAGCATCCCAATTTTGGAATGCTGTTTCTCATCCTAGCCTTTGTGACTACCAGTCATTTTATGGCAAAGTAAGCCCTCCTTAATAAATATAAAAATGAGGAATACAATGTCATCAGCCGCGATAACCTATACAGAAACAAACCAAGCAATACCCCAAGAACGTGGACAAGTGATTCTAGGATGCCTTAACGAGTTTGCTCGAGACCCCTTGGCCTTCTTCCACCGTTTAATGTCTACCTACCCGGACATAGTGGAATTCCACATCCCTTTTAACAATATGGCGCTTGTCACAAGTGGTGACTTAAGCCACCAAATTCTTGTAAGCCAAGCAAAAAAATTTAGAAAGTCAGACCGAGACGTTGCTGTCATGGGAACCGTTTTGGGAAAGGGGCTGATAACAAACAATGACCTTGCTAATCATAAGACTC
>NZ_LWGG01000653.1:0-589 GCF_001635365.1 Oleiphilus sp. HI0128
CGGCACTTGATAATAGGCCTATGCGTTTTGAAGAATGGGAGCGTATATCTCCCCAGTCTATTTTTGTTTCCGCGACACCATCAACCTACGAAGAAGAGCATGCTGACAAAACCGTTGAGCAGGTCGTTAGGCCGACGGGGTTGCTTGATCCTCTAATAGAAGTGAGGCCTGCTACAACTCAAGTAGATGATTTGCTGTCGGAGATTAATGCGGCAACCGAGCTAGACGAAAGAGTGTTGGTTACAACGCTAACAAAGCGTATGGCTGAGGATCTCACAGATTTCTTAATGGAGCATGGCGTTCAAGTCAGATACTTGCATTCCGATATAGATACTGTCGAAAGAATTGAAATTATTCAGGACTTACGTCGTGGTGAGTTTGATGTCCTGGTAGGTATTAATCTGTTAAGAGAAGGGCTTGATATGCCGGAAGTTGCCCTGGTTGCAATTCTCGATGCTGATAAGGAGGGTTTTCTTCGTTCCGAAAGATCACTGATTCAGACGATAGGGCGGGCGGCTAGAAACGTTAAGGGCAGAGCGATCTTATATGGAGATAAAATCACACGATCAATGGAGAAGGCGATATCAGA
>NZ_LWGG01000654.1:0-255 GCF_001635365.1 Oleiphilus sp. HI0128
AAACGCAATCTTGAAGTCAGTTGGTCGTGCAGTTCGCTTGCGCGAAGGTACAGACTACGTGTTCAACAATGTTCAAATTTTGGTTGAGTCTTCATCAGATGCAGACGTTGAGGCGATCCGTGTAAGTGACACTGGTGTTGATACTGATACTCGCGCAACGGTAACAGGTGCAGGTCTAGCGATTAAGAACAATGTAAACGCTAGTGCTGACCTGTTCACTGCAGGTTCTGAAGCTCGCTTCACTGTAGATGCTGG
>NZ_LWGG01000655.1:0-382 GCF_001635365.1 Oleiphilus sp. HI0128
AATTGAGGAAATAAAGCAAGCTTCAATACAGGCCCAAAGTGACCAAAAAGCCAATGAGCTAATGGCCGCTGCTGAGAAAGTAGAGAAGAGTCAGCGTGAACTGCAAGCTGGTTTTTCAATTGGAGTGCAAGATCCTTTAGGGGCATATCAAGAGCATCTGGATATGTCTACAAAAATGAGCGATACCCTATCGCTTGTCGATAAAGGTGACTTTGAAGACTGGTTGACTTCAAGGGTCTTGATTACCAAATGTGAAACTCAATATCGTGCCGAATTATTACCTCTTAAAGTCCGTTTGGATGCGGTAGGAATTGGTGATAAAAACCATCACCAAAGTGTTTTTGGCCCAGCATTGTTGGTGAGTGCTTTTCATGCCGCCGTT
>NZ_LWGG01000656.1:0-270 GCF_001635365.1 Oleiphilus sp. HI0128
GCTTGACCGCCAATCCACTCGGAGAGCCGCTGCTGGGCAGAATCCAGTTGTTGTCGCAACGCAGTCAGCCGATCATCCAGCCGGGTGAGTTCCAGTTTTGCCCGGATAATATCCTGCTGTCGGGCACGCCCCAGCGCGGAGGAATAACTGGCTTTGGAGGCAAAATCCCTAGGACCCCACCTAGAAATGAAAGTTGATACCCCTCTACAAGCCACGGCAGACGGGGGCTTCAGAGGTTTTTGCAATATATGGAGGCAAAATCCCTAGGAC
>NZ_LWGG01000657.1:0-424 GCF_001635365.1 Oleiphilus sp. HI0128
TTCGCTCACCCGTATCGCTATCGTAGCTGTGCTCATAAACTCGGACTATCGTGTCATCACCAAAGGGGAAAAATCTTACTTCATGGCCTGCTACATATAATGTGTCGTAATCAGGGCCTTCGTTTAGGATATTAAGCCTATCAACACAGTAATCAGTTGAAACCGGCATGAAGGTGTCATTTACCCCACCCATATCACTATATTCCATCGATAAAGCACCAGACACTTCTTGCCCTGTACTCAACTGACAATTGTCAAAGACCAGCTCTACTGTATCACCTTCGCTATAAGCCTGACCCGGCTCCCTAGAACTGTCCCAACTAATGGGGTCCTCAAATACATCTTTAACATAATTTCCGCATATCAAACTTAGATCTTCTGGAAAGTCTGATGCATCTAAATATCGATACAATGGCGAATCCAA
>NZ_LWGG01000658.1:0-385 GCF_001635365.1 Oleiphilus sp. HI0128
CCAAAATAGCCGACGAAAAGAACAAAGCGCTTGGCAAGCCACTACAGTATCAACACAAAGGCTGGATCAACTATATCATCACCCTGAACGGGCCTGAGCCTTTGGACTATCTTGAATCAGACATTGATTACCAACACTACATTGAGAAACAGCTAAAGCCCATCGCGGAAGGCATTCTGCCCTTTATCGGGATGGACTTTGATCGCCTAATAGATAATCAAATGGCCTTATTCTAGGGAACCTAGAAGTAAGTTCCTTAAGGCTCAATGATATTAAAGACACCTCTCGGCTTCTCAAACAACCTGAAGAAACTCACTAAATCCAGCTTACTACCCTCCACCGTCAAATCATCCGAGAACAGGGTGTCTTTAATATCATTGAGCCT
>NZ_LWGG01000659.1:0-5030 GCF_001635365.1 Oleiphilus sp. HI0128
CTGTGGGTAATATACCTATTCTATATTTTGTTGGTAGAAGGTTTAATTCAAATAGCAATGTAAATAGTGGTTGACCTTCGGTCTGGATTCCGATGGAATATGCTTATAAGGTGAATGTGACCCGTGACCCTTTAATTATATGGTCGGGCTTTCTTGTCTCGGCACCTGTGATAAGTTTGTTCGGTTAGTAGTCAGTGATCATAAAAGGATTTAAGTGATGACATGGAATTCGACCCGCTTGCAATTAGACAAAGCCTTCTTGTTTGTTAGTGATGATTCTTTAGCATGTTCTTCTGCGCGACGTGTAGCTAAATTTAAAGGCCTGCGTATACAAAGTGCAAACTCTATTCAATCAGCTATTTCCTTTTTGGAACATAAACCCGCTGATTATTTTCTGGTTGTGATGGATGAGGAGAGCGCCAGCTTTTCGGCATATTCATTTTTAAACGAAGCTGATCAGCGTTGGCCTCATATCAAGGTTGTTTCGACTAGTAGCTTTATCGATAGCGGTGAACTCTTATCAAAGACTCCAAAAAATCTGGAGCTGGATGCTGTGTTGAGCTGCTTATTGAGTAAAGCCTGTGAGGAGCTTTTGAGTGAGAATAGCTGTATTCAGCAGGTTATAGATGACCGCTTGGCTGTTCTGAAAAAGGGGATTGAAAAAGCGCAATTAAGCAAACAGCATCGAGAACAATTGGTGTTATTTCCAGCAGAGTATTTGGCTGTATGTGAGCGAGGTTGGCTGCACTCCAAGCGTTATATGGACGAGGTATGTATTCGGGATAGCGAGCAATTCAAGCGTTTTCTAAGCCAGAGAATAATAGCGGCAGTTAAAAGAGTTTATGCTAGAGAAGTTGAGACAGCGATGAATAGTAATTTTCGTTTGTCTAAGTTGCTGCGTCAGTTCGGTATCAAGAGCGAAAAACGATTTGATCGCAATATTGAAAGTAATGAGGCTGCAATGGTGTTGATGCTTGCGACCCTTAAAGATTATTACTCCATTTTAGGTTATGACATTAAAGACATGGTTCAGCCTCAAAGAGAGTGTATTCACTTTGATCTTGGAGGGCGATTTACATATAACGATTACTTTAACCCCTTACTATCAAGTGTTGAGCGTGGTGCAGAATTAGCTTGCTTAAAACTAGAGTTTTTCATGTTGGCGAAGGCGTCAAATCTACGAGCAGAAATTAGTTATGACGAAACCTATTCGCTTTGTCTGGTTTGTTAGGAGTGAAGGTGCACGTTAAGGTAATCTCTACCGATCAGGTCTTGCTCGATACGCTAAGAATATCTCTAGATGTATTGCTGGGGTGCGAATTTGAGACGTTCAACCAAATATCTCCTGAGCTTGAACAGCAGCTTCTATTAGCGGGAAGCGAGAGCATTCTTCTCGTCGATGCAGGAATCCCAGGGGTTGATTATTGGGCTTTGGTTGGCTGGCTCGGTAGACAGTTCAAAGGCCAGGTGATTATCCTAACCAGTCCAAACTCTTATAACTTGAGCGCAGCAAAAATGATGCGCCTGGGGTGTTATGCCGTTTTGGATAAAAATAAGGGCTTCGCTCCTTGTTGGAGTGCGATTATATCCGCAGCCCAGGGGGATACGTTTATTGAGGGGGATAGTCCTTTTGCACAGCTCAGCTCCTCTGATCAGGAGCTTGCTAGAGAACTGTTAATTTACGATGTTAATCAATTATCTGAAATGAAGGGAATCTCCCAGCAAGCTATTAATAAAAAGAAATTGGCGATATATAACAAGCTCAGTATATGCTCTGTTCCAAATGATAAGGCCTTCCGCGTACTGGCCAAGTTATTTCAGTATCACTAGACTATTTTTTTGAAAAGGTTGTAGCTACAACTATTCACACCCAAAAATTGCTTATAACATTAGTTCCAGATAAGACGTTCTTCACGCAGTAAAGGGATTTAGCTTTGCCTTACGCAAGGGATACGCCGCGGAAGAGTTTATGCTAGCGAACTAGCCTTATCTATCATGAGGAGTCGAGGGATGCTGCTTAGCGAGTATTATTATTCTTTCAGTGGCATTTGGCTGTTAACTTCGTGAACAAGCGGGTAGGGCTCAAGGATGAGCATCTGTGATGAGGGTTTATCAACCTACCAAGAGGTCAGCAAGACTTCAGCTTGGGTAGCGGGGAGTAGTGCGCAAGGAAGCACACTGCTCCCCGCTTTTTAATTGATTAGCGCTGTCTGTCAGGTAACGATTATCTTTTGCCCACTAGCAACGACTTTTTCTGAGCGAGGGCGCTTTGGCGTATCAATGGCTCTTAATGCTGCCGGCCGTTCGTATATTGCTTTTACCCACCTTTCCAAGTTTGGATAGCTATCGATTTCAACACCCGACCAGTTGTGGGTTCGAACCCAAGCCCAGTTTGCGATATCTGCAATGCTGTAATTGTTTACCAGGTACTCATGTTCACTTAAGTGAGAGTCAAGTACTCCAAACAAACGCTTTACCTCGTTATGATAACGGTCAATAGCTGCGGGGATTTTTTCTGGAAAGTAGCGAAAGAAAACATTTGCTTGCCCCATCATTGGACCAATTCCGCCCATTTGGAACATTAGCCACTGATTTATAAGCGCGCGCTCGTTAGGTGTATGTGCGTAAAAATTTCCCGACTTTTCGGCTAGGTAGATCAGGATGGCCCCCGATTCGAAAAGAGTAAAACCTTCGTTGTCGTGATCAATAATCGCCGGTATTCGCCCATTCGGGTTAATAGCGATATACTCGGGCGTTTTTTGTTCACCCTTAGATAGGTCAACAGTGATTACTTTGTAAGGAATATTCATTTCCTCTAACGCAATGCTAATCTTGTGTCCGTTAGGGGTTGGTGATGTATATAGATCAATCATATATGTACCTAGGCTTTAGCCGATGGGCGAGAGGAAACTTCTTTATACCAGCGCAGAAGGTGAACTTGTTCTTTGTCTATAGATATCTGATTCACTCGATTAAAGTCCATTGTGCAGAGTGCGGTAATATCAGCAATGCTGAATGTGTCACCGGCAAGAAATGTATTGTGCTCTAAATGCTTATTCAGGTGTGTCATAAATTTTCTAACATGAGTGGCACACTCGGCTCCCCATTCCTTAATTGGATTCATTCTGTCTTTAAAGTAGCCGCTTGAGTGTTGAAAGCACATACCTGTTGGCATCAGAAAGTAAAACTCCGCCCAACGTTGCCACATTTCTATTTGAGCCTTTTCGAAAGCAGTTTCACCCATTAGAGGCTTCTCTGGATATAGCTCTTCAAAGTATCGACAGATGGCGACGGACTCAGAAATTGTTTGGCCATTATCGAGCTCTAGAACCGGAACTTTAGCCAATGGATTTTTTTGTTTGAATTCTGAGTTTAGGTTTTCTCCTTTTTGAAGGTCGATCTCAATGAACTCTATGTCCGTAATCCCTTTTTCAGCTAAGAAAATTCGGACTCTGCGCGGGTTCGGTGCGATTCTCATCTCATATATTTTCATAGGGTTTTTCCTTATTCGTTATTGGTCGGGATTTAGTAATTTTTCTAACTGATCGTTTAGAATGGTATTTTTTTCTAAACGACCGGTCAAGAATAATCTATAATTAGTTTTTATTAGTACATTCATTGAGAAAGGCATATGGGTCGTAAGTTAGCATTTGATGCGGATAGAGTGTTGCATAAAGCAATGAAGCTTTTCTGGCTTAAGGGTTATGAAGCAACGTCTATGCAAGACTTGGTAGATGAGCTTGGGATTAACCGCTTTAGTGTCTACAATACCTTTGGTGATAAGAAAGAAATATTCATAAAGGTCTTAATGCATTATAGGAAGACTGTTCTAGCTTATTTGTTAGCGCCGCTTAAGAGTGATAAGCCTGCAAGGCAGCGTTTAGATGATTATTTTGTTTTGCTTTTGGAGCAGCTTCAGTCTGAAGCGGGTTCGTTAGGATGTATGATGCAGAATACTGGCTTAAGCCAGATTTCAAAAGACGCCGATGTGAGGTCGGTTCTAAAGCTGCTGGTCGATGATCTTCGTGATGCTATTTTTAATGCAATAAATGAAATACAAAGAGAGCAGCCAGCTACAATGAGAAGTGAGGATATGACTGCATTTGTGCTCTGCCAGCTTCAAGGGATGATTGTCTGGCGCAGAGCTGTTAACTCTAAAGCGCAGATTGAAGGGCAGATGCAAATACTAAGAAATACGGTCGCTGCCTGGTAAGGTGGTTTCTAACGAGGCGTTAGGATTGTGTCACCTCGAGAAGTCCAGTCGGATAGGTAAATACTGCCCGCGGAGCGGCTTTCGTCATAATGATCGCCACTAAGATTTTCTATTTTTAGTAGGTCTACATGAAGGTTACGTGAAATAGAAATTGAGTCACCACTTAGTTGCTTCATTTCATGCTGAAAATTCTTCGGTTTATAATTTATTTCACTGGTGGTGGTAAAGCTTTGTGCGGCACCGCTGACAACTGAATTATCTTCAATAGTTAATGTTTCAGTTGGCGAAGCTATATCATTACTAGCTTGAGTGGTAGCCAGTCCACCGTCTTCAATTTTCTTCAGCTCGTGGGATGCAAAATCTTGTGTATCTTCTGCTTCATTGTATGAATTTTTCCCGTTAGAGTTCGTTGCTTCGTCATCTTCGCTATCGACGGTTAAGCCTGCGGCAGGCGAGCCGTATATGTCCAAAACAGAGATGCCGGCAATGGCAGAGACGTCGTCCATGTCTGACTCGCTCATTGCCAAAGATTGATAAGTGGCAATAGTGCTCTTTTCTTGAGAATTAATTGGCTGCGAAGCAAGTGACTTACTTGCTATCAACATTAAGGGCAGAGAAATACTAAGAATAAGCGGAGCTTTCATTTCAACAAGACACACAACATAGTAAAGCTAAAAAAATATTCCATTCGAACATATCGCTGCAGATCAATTGCGGCTGGTTACAAATAATACAGTTTTAAGTCCTATATGTACATTTAATAATGTGAATATTATTCACGTTATGCTTGTTGTTTATTTTACTAAACTCAATTAAC
>NZ_LWGG01000660.1:0-691 GCF_001635365.1 Oleiphilus sp. HI0128
ACGTATCGACGGCAAGGGCTACCCAGAAAAACTAAGTGCAGCTTACCTCCATCAGTTTGTACGCATGGTATCAATTGTCGATGTTTATGATGCAATCACAAGTACCCGTTCATACAAAGACGGCTCACCAGCCTTTGATGCTTTAAAAATTCTCTACGCCGAACGAGACAAGCACTTCGACTCCGAGCTGGTTGAAGCGTTTATTCGTATGGTAGGCATTTACCCTCCGGGTACTTTGGTCGAAATGACCAACGGTGAAGTAGGCATCGTCGTATCAGCGAACGCTGACTCTCGTCTGCGCCCTAAAGTTGAACTGGTCATGACAGCCGATAAAAAATTCCGCTCTTCCTACGTAATTAATCTGATTAAAGACCCGATAGACAAGCATGGTAAACCCTATGCTATTAAGGAAGGCATTACGAATGGTACTCACGGTGTAGACGTAAAAGACTATATCTTGCAATAAATTCAGGCGCTTTAAGCAGCCCGAAAATTAGATGTAACGCACAATTTCAATTCCGGAATTACCGTCTATCATTACTATCGACCACTTGTCTCTTTGAGCTTGTTAGTTCTGCTCCTCAACTGTTTAATGACATTATGAAAAAACATATACCCCCAATTACAAATCCGCGTTCGCCGTTAAATAAACGGCTGATGGCGGGCTTTACGCTAGTCGAGTTGATGATTA
>NZ_LWGG01000661.1:0-801 GCF_001635365.1 Oleiphilus sp. HI0128
TTTGGTTGATTTTAATATCGGGTTTTTCAAGGCAGTTTTCTTGCGCAAGGATAAAAAACTTATCGATTTTCGCTTTGAAGTCTGCCAGCTGTTTTTGTCGTTCGTCTTTTGTTTTGCCATCAAATTCAGGGTAGCCAATGTTGTAGCTCAAGGCTTGGCGTACGCCATCAGTACTCGCTACGCGACTGAGGTTATCGATTTTATTTTGAATGAACTGATTGTTCCGCACGAGCGTTCGATGGTTATTACGGATGTCGTAGAGAATCACATATATCAGCGTTACCTTGCTGAGACATACTCCGTTTCATCATCGCCGATGACGACGACGTCTCCGTCTTCGAGAATTTGCGTATTCAGGATGATTAAGCCGCTAATAATATCAGGTGCCCAGATGTTGCTGGTAAAGGCTAGGAAGGCAAATAGGATTCCGAATATGCCAGTCGTTTCCAGCATACTATCGGCGCCCCAAATTTTAATGAGGGTGAACAGCGTTGCCAGAATGATGACAAACAGGATAATGATATCTACTAGACGGCTTGAGTAGGTGTCTAGAAAAACAGGCTTCTCATCAACAACTTTTTCGAGGCCGAACTTCTTGCGAGATTGGCGGCTACAAATACTGTAAATCAGGATGCTGAGATACAGAGTGGTGAGACTTAAACCCAAGTGTATAAAGAAGTTTTCGTAGCTATTGTTGAGTCTGAGAAAAACCAGATGGACGATATGAAGAATCAGCACCAGGCCGTTTAAGGCGCGAAACAGTGTGACTTTGACGCCGCTATCACGTGCGCCATCAATGAA
>NZ_LWGG01000662.1:0-454 GCF_001635365.1 Oleiphilus sp. HI0128
GAACAAGCGCTGGAGTTACGTGTTAACCGTGCTGAGGTGTTGGCTAATAACTTGGCTAATGCAGATACACCCGGATTTAAGGCAAGAGATATAGACTTCAAAGCGGTCCTGGGTAATGAAATGGCTAGCCAGGGAGGCGCAAAGTCTCTCGAGATGGCGACCACGAACGGACAGCACTTGCCTCATGCTAACTCGAGCGGAAGCAATGAGTTGCTTTATCGAACGCCCAGCCAGCCATCTGTTGACGGTAATACCGTTGATACCCAAGAAGAAATGGCAGAGTTTATGAAGAATACCTTGCAATACCAATCCAGCTTCCAGTTTTTGAATGGCAAGTTCAAGTCACTAACCAATGCGATTCGGGGTGAATAATATGTCTCTTAGTCAGATTTTTGATATTGCCGGATCCGGCATGGCTGCTCAATCTATTCGCTTGAATACCACTGCTAGTAAT
>NZ_LWGG01000663.1:0-468 GCF_001635365.1 Oleiphilus sp. HI0128
ACGCTAAACTCTTTAGTGCCTGGTATGTTTTTTAAGTCTGGAGAAGAGCCTATATCTATCGACAATACGTCGTACGAAAACGGCGGATGCTGCTGACAGAAGATGGTTTTCGCTTCAAGATCGAGGCCTGTCACGCTATCTTCAATAAAGCGCACCCCAAAACTTCGACACGCTGCGCCCAGGTCGATATGCACGTCTTCATGCTCGTAGTTCCCGGCAATCAAGCCAGGCAGCATACCTGAGTAAGGTGTGAGTACTGAATTGGAAATCAGGGTAATGCGCACACCAGGTAGGTGACGCTTGGCCAACATGCTCAGAGCAATAGCGTGGGCATGGCCACCACCGATTAACACCAAGTCTTGGCTAATGGGTGTATCAGTATTTGTCTCATTTTTTTTCACGTTTATTCCTAATCCAGCTCTTTAAGAGAGGCGGTAATCAATGGTAATCATTCGTTATCGCTCCCTC
>NZ_LWGG01000664.1:0-824 GCF_001635365.1 Oleiphilus sp. HI0128
TGTAATAAGCTTTAACATCGACAATCTTCCACTTAATGAAAGAGTCAACGATTACAAATTTCTTACCGTGGGTAAGAAATTTGTAATCGTTGACTCTTTCATTAAGTGGAAGATTGTCGATGTTAAAGCTTATTACAAGGCAACAGCGGGTAATCGTTGGCAAGCCACGACCTTGTTGGCGAACTCAACCAACAAAGGCTTACGAGACGAATTTGCATCTCGCAGCTTAACTGAGGTGGTATCGGGTGAGCGTGATCAGTTGATGAGTATCATTACCAAGAAGCTAAATGAGCAAACGGTTAGTGAGTTTGGTATTCAAGTGGTCGACGTGCGTGTGAAAGGAATTGACCTGCCTGAAGATTTGAGTAAAAACGTATACCGTCGTATGGCGACTGAGCGTGAGCGGGAAGCAAGAGAAACTCGTTCGCAGGGTAAGGAGCTAGCAGAAGGTATTAAGGCAAACGCCGATCGTCAAAAGATTGTACTGGAAGCTGATGCTTATCGTAAGTCGGAAGAAATACGTGGTGAAGGTGATGCCATTGCTGCAAACACCTATGCTGAAGCCTTCAATAAGGACCCAGAGTTCTATTCTTTTACGCGTAGTTTGAAAGCTATACAGATACATTCTCTGGTAAAGATGATGTCTTGCTGCTTAAACCAGATAGCGACTTCTTTAAGTATATGAAGAAGCCTGACGCGAAGTAATCTAAGTTAATTTCGCTCTATCAAAACGCGAATAGATAAGTTCTATTCGCGTTTTTTTATGCTTTTTGCAAACATTGGTTTTTTTGTGCGCAATAAAACTGTAAAATCGCGTGCTTTTG
>NZ_LWGG01000665.1:0-409 GCF_001635365.1 Oleiphilus sp. HI0128
AGCATAGACTTTGGGTTTGCATTCTCTATCTTTACTATCTGAAAGTCTCTTTAATGCCTCGATATACAACCGAACAAGATTACTTTCATCTATTAAACCTGCCCTTGGATAGAAGCCTTCCATTTCAAGTTTATAGAGACCACCACAATAGGAAAGAGCATTTCTTAACAGTTGTTCTGTTTTGGTAATTGAAGACATAGCGTTAGCTTTTCCGTTCTATTTGTTTAGCCAACAAAATAGGCTACTACAACGATGGTTAATATTATTGCTGCAAACATTACCATGCCGCTTCCAGAAGATTCTTTTAAAGGTCGGTTTGCTTCCCTTTCAGCAGATTCCTTTAAACCTTTCAGCTCATCAATATATTCACTAGCTTCCATTTTGGTCTTTGGTAAGCCCTGATCGCCAC
>NZ_LWGG01000666.1:0-308 GCF_001635365.1 Oleiphilus sp. HI0128
AACTTAAACAGCAGAACGGAACAGTTGGAAACCGTGCCACACACCCTAAAATTTTAAACGGTGGAATGCTTGATTAGAACTGAGCACTCCTTGCCGAATATTGAGCCTTAAACCTAAAGGCAAAAAAACATTTAACGCTTTTATAAACGGCGCACGGCTCTATCGTGCGTCCAACGCAGGCCACGTGTTTTTGTGGCCGGAGTGATGTTTGATGAACTGGTTAGATTTTTTAGAACACCTAACTAGCGCAACACCACGTTGTGTAGCCGCAGGCGAAACCTAAGCTTTTGACCTGAGACTAGAATACC
>NZ_LWGG01000667.1:0-395 GCF_001635365.1 Oleiphilus sp. HI0128
GTTTTTGTCTCAAGGCAAGCACTTAGGTTTTAACGTGGTGTTTGGTTTAGTTGGGTGTTCTAAAACATCTAACCAGTTCATCAAACATCACTCCGGCCACAAAGAGACGTGGCCTGCGTTGGACGCACGATAGAGCTGCGTCCAACGCAGGCCACGTCTCTTTGTGGCCGGAGTGATGTTTGATGAACTGGTTAGATGTTTTAGAACACCCAACTACACCAAACACCACGTTAAAACCTTTGTACTGGCCCAGAGACAAAAACACCCTAGATGGCGACTTTACCGGACTCCCTAGGAACACACCACCGACGAAGCCTCTACAAATTCAAATGTGCCTGAGAAACTTAAACAGCAGAGCGGAACAGTGGGAAAACGTGCCACCTACCCTAAGACTT
>NZ_LWGG01000668.1:0-776 GCF_001635365.1 Oleiphilus sp. HI0128
TTTTAATATCTGTGGCAATAATCGGTATTCTTTATAGGTATATAAAAACAAAAACATCGGCTTACATTGCAAGGGTGTCTATAGCTGTATTATTACTTTACGGTCTTGGTTTTGTGGCAATATTATTGTTATTGTTTTCTCTTTATATCGCAGATAGAAATAACGATGGCCGCTCAATTAACGAGAAAATGGGGCTGTTTTAATCTAACAAGTGTAGCCTGTCTCGCCCCAGCAAAAAGACGCTATGGCTGGACTTCGCTTCGCTCGGCCGCAGCTACAGGCGTTAAATGTTTTTTTTGCCTTAAAGGTTAAGGCTCAATATTCGGCAAGGAATGCACGTTTCTAATCTGGCATCTTTCCGTTTAAATTTTTAGGGTAGGTGGTACGGTTTCCAACTGTTCCGCTCTGCTGTTCAAGCTTCTCAGGCACATTTTTATTTGTAGAGGCTTCGTCGGTGGTGTGTTCCTAGGAAGTCCGGTAAAGTCGCCATCTATGGTGTTTTTGTCTCAAGGCAAGCACTTAGGTTTTAACGTGGTGTTTGGTTTAGTTGGGTGTTCTAAAACATCTAACCAGTTCATCAAACATCACTCCGGCCACAAAGAGACGTGGCCTGCGTTGGACGCACGATAGAGCCGTGCGCCGTTTATAAAAGCGTTATGTTCTCTAGGTGGTCATGGAAAAGGTCGAATTAGAAAACTGGAGCTGGACATTACTCCGCCACAACGAAAACTTTATTTTGTCAGTAGTTTGTGGCTCTGTTGGTATTTATACGGTCG
>NZ_LWGG01000669.1:0-5678 GCF_001635365.1 Oleiphilus sp. HI0128
GAAGATATCGTTTTGATTGATTATGATTTGTCAGTGTTTAAAGATCATACGAGTGATGGCAATGAGCCAATTTATTCTAATAGACTTGGCGATGATGATGGGTTTCAAAGTTTTCTTTCAGAAAATAATATGAATTATGGAATCGCTATATCAGAAGGTACTTCGTTTCGACCTTCTGGAGCTGATCCATCATCTTATTGCGGGAATTATTCACGAGCACCTTATGCCGGTGGTAATCGGTTAAGGCTTGATGAATCGTATGCCATTAGCTCTGAGTACCTAGGGTGGGTAAACTTAGGAAATGGGACTTGCTCATGGAGCGGAGATTATGCTTTGCATGAAATAGCTCATGCATTAGGAATGTTTGGTCATTTTGATCCCCATTTCGGGTTATGGGATGCAACTGCAATGGATGTTCTTGCAACCATTTATAACAACCCGGCGGGAACTCCGTACGACCAAGTTGTTGTTTTGAGGGCTGATTAGCAGATAAAGCTCGATATAGAATTTAGTAGTAGTGAGCATAGGTTTAACTTTTTGGCGATTCAGTTATCTAAGCTATGCTCAAATCTTTACAGGTTGGTACATATAGAAAGGTTTTTTGATATTGTATCGGATATCCAATTCTCATAGCTTCTATTCTTAATTTCACACTCCCATATAATTATTGCTTTCCAGCCCTGTCCATCAAGAGTTTCATAGTTTCTTTTATCGCGTTTCATATTCTGTTCGAATTTACTCTGCCAAAATTCAACGTTTGATTTTGGTGTTGTACACAGATGGCAGTTTTCGTGACGGTGCCAGTAGCAGCCATTAACGAACAGGACGGTTTTGTACTTTGGGAGCACTATATCTGGCTTTCCCGGTAAATCTTTTGAATGGAGGCGAAATCTAAATCCTTGTTTATGAAGGAACTTTCTTACCTCCAGTTCAGGAGTAGTATTCTTACCTTTTATTTGAGCCATGTTCTGGCTTCGTCTGGCTTTGGATATTTTGTCTGCCATTAAGATGAACCATGGGCTATCTTCTTGAAGTCGCCAATGCTGACCATATTTGTTTCTTGGTCATCGTTTGTATTCTGCCCGCTACGCCCTAAAGCTATATTGTTTGAGTTAACAAAGGCATTCATATCAATATATCTCCAGTCTGAGCTAAGGCGAAGATCAATTCTTTGCTCCCTTGGGATGAGGTTGGCTACATAATAGCAACTAAACTTTTCCCATCCACAGAGGCTCTCAAAGAATGGCATGTGTTCCGTGTTCGCACCTAGTTTCCCAGATTTTGATAGATACTTTCTTTTTATATCGATGAGATTGAAGGCGTTATTTTTAAAGGTAATGCAATCAATGTCCGAAGAATTGCCCTTTTCGTAATGCTTTGATAGATAGAAATCATAGAATAGACGGTCATAAAAGATTGAGAATAGTGTTTCTGACCTTAAATTTAGGTTGGAGGGTAATGATGTTACTTCCTGCTCCAAAAGTTGATTTGGTAAAAATGGATCATTGTGGCTGGATACGTAGTTCTTTTTCTTAAAGCCTTTGAATAGCTCATCTGAAGAGGAAGGAAAAAAGCTTAGCTGGCCAGATTCGTTATAATCGAACTTGTAAATATCGTAGATATCAGCGATGTCCTTTGTTCTATATTCGGTTTCTATTTTTGAGCTTTTTATCTTGAGCAAGAAAAAATCAGACTTAACGTTCTCTTTCAGCATGCTATACAAAGCAAAGAAAACATCTGGTTGGGATTCGGTAACTGTTACATATACACCATTTTCGCTGAGCGGGTTCAGATCTCCTTTTGTTGAAGCAATAAACCATCCTCCGTCCATTAGCGTTCCGGGAGTAGGGGATAGGGAGTCGTATACTTCAGTTAGAGCTAGCTCTGGTATTATTCCAATTATCTTGTTAAAGAATGCATCCTCCCTTGCCGTAGTTGTTATTTTTCGTTGTGTCTGCGTGGATGGGCCTTTACCAAATACATTTCTCCAAAGTAGTTCGCAAAATGTTTCCCATTCATTCTTGGTAACTAAAGTCATTAAAATCTTCCCTATATCAATGTTCGATTCGGATGCTACCACGGTTATTGAAAACCTGTTTTTAATTCCGAGTAGTTTTCTGATATTTAGTCGCAAAATATTTTCTTAAAATCAGTTAATTATTCTTTATCTGGGTCAAATGAGTGATATGATTGTCACTCAAAATACCCAGAGGGCAAGGAATGAATAACAACAAATCGACATTGGATCTTTTAACCAAAATTCTCGAAATTTATGACCAGAAACAAATAGCTAACCACCTGAACCCGCACACGGAAAATGATTGGTGTCGAGAGACTATAAACAGAATATTGAAGGGCAAGTCCAATAAATCGTTAACTGATACTGAAGAACAGATTCTTCTCGATTTGTTGCCAAAGAAGCCCAATCATTATGATAACCCTAGTTTCAAGTTCATTGATTTGTTTGCAGGAATAGGTGGAATTAGAAAAGGCTTTGATGAAATTGGTGGGAAATGTGTTTTTACAAGTGAGTGGAATAAGTACTCTGTAAGAACTTATAAAGCCAACTTTTTCTGTGATCCTGATGAGCACGTCTTTAATGAAGATATTACTGATGTAACGCTGACAAATGATGAGAGTATTGCAGAGCAAGAGGCATATGATCATATAGATAGAGTAATCCCTGATCACGATGTATTGTTAGCTGGTTTCCCGTGTCAGCCATTTTCTTTAGCGGGAGTCTCTAAAAAGAACTCGCTTGGTAGGGCTCATGGTTTTGAATGTGAAACACAAGGCACACTGTTTTTTGATGTCTGTCGAATAATCCAAGCAAAGCAGCCTTCAGCTTTTGTTCTGGAAAATGTTAAGAACTTAAAAAGTCATGACAAAGGTAATACCTTTAAAGTGATTAGTAAGGCACTGGATGATTTAGGCTACGATGTTCTTGATATAGATTTTAACGGTACCGGGGTGCAAGATCCTAAGATAATCGACGGCAAAAAGTTTCTGCCTCAGCATCGAGAGCGTATTGTTCTAGTGGGGTTTAGAAGAGACTCAGGTTTGTCTGACGGGTTGTCTTTGAGAGATATTTCTTACCCTAAAGTTGTTCCTTCCTTCAAGGCTCTTCTGGATGAGCTTGATGAAGAAATGTCAAAAAAATATACCCTTACTCCGAGGCTTTGGGAGTATTTGTATGAGTATGCGAAAAAACATCAAGCTAAAGGAAATGGATTTGGGTATGGATTGGTTGACCCGAATGACCCAAATGCTTTTGCTCGTACTTTATCTGCCCGTTACCATAAAGATGGTTCTGAAATTCTGATAGATCAGGGGTGGGATAAAGAGTTAGGTGAGAACGATTTTTTCAACGAACAGAATCAGGCACGTCGCCCTAGGAGATTAACCCCCGCAGAGTGTGCGAGATTGATGGGATTTGATCGTCCCGGTGAATCCAATTTTGTTATACCAGTTTCAGATACTCAGGCATATAGACAGTTTGGAAACTCGGTGGTGGTACCAGTTTTTAGAGCTGTAGCTGAGCTAATGAAAAGTCGTATATATCAGGCAGTAGACCTTAAAAATAAATCCGATAAAGCTGCCTGATCAATCTACTTACTTTAGTCGCAGAACTTCATTCGACTTGAAGTTCTCGCTTGGAATGAATATTGTCTTACTATTTCCAAAGTTTATAGTATGGCAATATTCAATCATCTCGATTATCAAGGGCTAATCTCGTCCAAGGAAATCGTTTCTCGTTTATCAGAACATGGTTGTGATTTGGCTTTGATTAAGAAGCTTCCAAAGAACGCCAATGACAAAAACCAAGTTTATTTTCATCATGATGCTAGCTTACTAAACTCCGTGTTTGATATGAGCTTTAGTGAAAGAGTTGAAAGCACGAGTCAAACGAAAAGAGCATCTGCACCCGGCAAACCAATTACTCAAGCTGTCTTCAATGAATTCTATTGGCTAAGCAGTGATGGCACTTTGCATAAGACTAAAAAATGTAAAGCTATTGTATACCACCAGTACCCTGAGGCTCGGCTATCAGGTTTTCAGACAGAGCAGGGCGAAATGCCTCAATCTATGTCAGTTGAGTTCACAAAGAGTGAAGATCTACTTCCTAGGTATTTAGTAATTGGAGCTACTCAAAAGGGAATCGCAATTGCGATGATGCTTGTTGATCCGGCCGAAGAGTTTAGAAACGAGTTCATTGATCTGCCCCTTTTTGGATCCTCGAAAATATGTAAGCGTTTATCGATTAATGAGCTGGACATATCAGGCTCAGAAAAACTACGCAAAATACTTACTGATAGCGTGGCGGGCAAGACTTTAAAGGGGTGCAGGTTCGATAAAACTGGAGAAACTATCCCTTTTACAAGTACCCAAGTACATGGGTATACGCTAGAGCATGCTTGCGGAATCATTCCTAATGCAGATCAGGACGGAGACATTTTTGGCATCGAATTAAAGTGCTTTACTACGAAAAAGCTATCGTTAATAACTACTGAACCTGATGGCGGTTTGTACAAGGAAGACTTTGCTGAGTTTATGAAGACGTATGGATACCTGAAGGGTGATGACTACCGGCTGACAGGATTACATAGAGTGAACAATACAAACTCAAAGACTAACCTGACATTGCGGGTTTACTGTTTTCCTGTATCGAAAAATTCTGGCACACCTGAACGTTGCTTGTATGATGTTTCAATTCCTTTCTCTCGACAGATGAACGGGTTGCAGGTCGTTCTGGAGGATTCTTCTGGTAATAATGCTGCTAGTTGGTCTATCGAGCGATTGATGAATAAATGGGGGGCGAAACACAATGAAGTTGTTTACGTGCCTGCAACCGTAGGTATTAATGAAAACCAAGCGGAATATAGTTTGGGGTATGAGAAAAACGTTACATTTTCTGGCAGTGTATTGTGGTGCTATCGCACAACAATTGAACGGTTAATCTGCTCCATTCATGAAGGTGTTGTTTTCTTAGATCCTGCGCCAAAGTACAACGAGCATGATAAGAAAAGAAACAAGCGACGCACTCAGTGGCGTTTAAATGATATTTATTCCGCGTCTGAATCTTTGTATGAAAAGACAGAATTGATTAATTTACTCGAATGATTTTCTAAACAAATAACCGGGAGTTTAATTCCCGGTTGATTTATCGGTTCAATATTTCAAAGCATAGCAGCTAATCCAGCAGTTCCTCGCGCCAAATATCGACGTTCGCCGGTGCTTGGAATGCTAATCTGGCTTGCCCATTTTCTGCCTCAGTAACAACCAATCTTATCTGCGTTTCATTTCCTTCTGTGTCACCAACAAACAAGAATACTTCTTCACCAGATTTTCGAGAAAGATTTAGGAATCCGTTTTTCATTTTTACTAATCCTTTAGTTTTTAAAAGAATCAATGATACCTGTTTTGCATGGGTGTTTAACGATCGAATACGGGTGTTGGGTTAAAAATAGAGATAATGTAGATTATTTCCAAATAAATTGAAAAAAGTGGCTTTTGGGTATTGACCGGGTATGCACCTAAGAAGTACAATTATGAGACGGAAATCGCAAATTAATATTGCGAGATCTTATTTTGAGCTTAATATGATCATTAATAGGCCATTATGATTGTACTATATATGAGTTTTAACAAGAAAACTTTATGTTTTAAGTCGGAGTTTA
>NZ_LWGG01000670.1:0-1494 GCF_001635365.1 Oleiphilus sp. HI0128
CCTTCCTGCCTGAGCTGTAATTCCTTCGATATCTTTGCGGGATAGCGATAGCTATGTGCAGCCTCAACTAACAATCTCCTCGCTCGCCCATTTCCACACTTGGTGATCGCGCCTAAGTGTCGTTTTCCTCCACTTGAATGTTCGGAGGGCGTCGTTCCGATATAACTCATCAGTTTTCTAGGGCTATCAAATCGTGTTAAGTCTCCTAGCTCTACAATGACACCAGTGGCGGTGAGCAGTCGAACGCCTCTCAAGGCTTGTATCGCTTTCACAACCGGATAATATCGCCATTGCTTCACGTGATGGGCGAGTTCATTGTCCAGACGCTCTAGTCGAGCATTGCGTTCTGAAATGGTTTGAATCATCTCTTGCAAGACAAATTGCTGACTAGGATGAGGTAAGATGATCTCTGTTAACCAACGAAGGTGTTTTAAGCTCCAATTTGATTTGCCTGAATAGTTAATATGATTTCTGAGCAGCAAGGCTTTTAGCTGGAAACGTGCATTATTCAAATCATGCATTGCACGCTCACGTGCTCGAGATAGATCTCGTATTGCTTCATCTGCGGGTTCAGGAACGTAAATCGGATCAAGGTCGCCATTACGAACCAAACGAGCTAAATCTTGTGCATCGCGTTTATCTGTTTTCACGCGTTGTCCGGGTTTCTTTGGAATCAGTGATGGCGCAACAACATAGCAACAATGGCCTAAGCTTGTCAGCAATCGATAAATCCAGTAGCCACAGGGGCCTGCTTCATAAACAAAATGCAGGGTAGCCTGCGGGTATTTGCTTTCAAACTGTCTTGCCATCTTGGTAAGTGATACTTTGGCTGAAGAAACTCTTCCAAGATGCTTTACTTCTGAGCCTCGTTGATCTTCGCAATATGCGACTTCGGTGAACTCCTTATGGGTGTCCAATCCGACAAAAATTATGGTATTGTTTTTCATGGTGCTGGCCTCCGCTTATATGGTATGACACATATATTATGGCTCTGGCTTTGCTAACCCACGATAGGAGGTCAGCACTCTTTTGGGACGTGGGGAGTCATTATGTCTATGTAAATTCAGCAAAGATGCATACCCAATGAACTGGGCGTATGAATAAAGTTTGGCCAAGGAGTGAAGAGATAAATGAAGAGAATATTCTTTATTGTTTTATTAGTTTCCGGTTGTGCAACATCATCAGGCGTAATCCCTATAGGGATAGATACGTATTTGATTTCTAGATCCCAAAAAGGATTCGATGTGGTTGGTGGCAGTGTTAAAGCTGATGTATATAAAGAAGCATTTGCATTTTGTAACAATCAAAATAAGCACTTCCAAGTTGTTCGAGTATCTCAAAAGGATATGGTTCCATTCACATCAGNTGCCCAGGCAGAANTTCAGTTTATGTGTCTGGATAAAGAAGATCCTGAGTTAACTCGGCCAAATATAAAGNGAGAGGCTGACGTAGTAATAGAAATACGGAACAAATAACTGTTTACATAACAAGTGC
>NZ_LWGG01000671.1:0-648 GCF_001635365.1 Oleiphilus sp. HI0128
GAGCTTATTTTCAGGCAAGGAAAAGAGTTTTAAGCTATATCTTAAAAACTTTTATGTTCGAAGAGCTTTGAGGATTTTTCCTCTATACTTTTTATTCCTATTTATCGTGTTCATAATCTCCNTAGTGGTCGGTGAGCGGCGTTTTTCAAGGTAGTTGTCGCCTGAGCATTTAAGCTGCTTGTTTTTCCTTCTCCGGGTTCAACTTAACGTCACCCACTTTCTCCCAGTTCCGCGTAGCTTTTGACCACCTTATTTGGTTCTTTCTTTTCATCTTGCGATAAAGCTCATCCCTCTTCGATAATATTTCTTCATCCAGACCTAAGTGCCTTTGCTCTGGGGTAACAAAGTTAATTCGACTATGCCGGTGCTCTGTGTTGTACCAAGTGACAAACTCTTTCACCCAAGTTCTTGCTTCATCGATTGATTTAAATCCCTCAGATGGCCATCGACGACAGTACTTCAGGGTTCGAAATAGTGATTCTGAAAACGGATTATCATTACTTACACCAGGCCGACTTCGAGAGCTGGCGACACCCAAATCCTGCATTTTTGCTTGCATTGTTAAGCTCTTCATTGGGCTACCATTATCCGAGTGCAACACCAGGGATTTTCTGACGCACTTTTCTGACCAAACACTGCGCTCAAGCA
>NZ_LWGG01000672.1:0-914 GCF_001635365.1 Oleiphilus sp. HI0128
AGCCGGTAACACATTGAACAATTACAACTGGTAATTGATTCTAGTAGCATGTCTGCTGTTATAACGATATTACCGCAATGACAAGTAGCTTTGACCATGTTTCCTCCTTGAACACTTAACGCCTTTAGCTGCGGCGAGCGATAGCGAGTCCAGCCCCGGGGCCTTTTCCGGGGCGAGGCAGGCTAAACTTGTTAGCTGATTTAATTTTCGGACCAATCCCATTTTACTATTTTGGATTGATACCCTGTACCAATGGTACTGCAGCTTTTAGCTAAGACTTGTTTATTTTTTACTGACCATACATGTTCTTGGCAAGGAGGCAAAAACATCAGCTCTATTACTCCATAACCCGCCCAACTAATTAAGCCAGTAGCTGCTGCACTTAAAGCGATACCAGAACCCAAAGCTTTTTCGCCCCATAGATTTTCCGTACTTTGGGGCTCTCCCCAAAGGCTTTTAGCATCATCTAATGGAATGCTAATTCGTGGTTCAGAGAATAAACCATCCTGAGGTTGTAACTCGATATGCTGACTTTGTAGTTCACTTAAACTTTTGCCGTAATCGTAATCTCCAATTTCGGTCTTTACCATTGAACTACAACCTGACAATAAGGCTAAAACTGCAATAACAAATATGTGCTTCAATTTAACTCCTTTTTTACAGCTAACGCCTTTAGCTGCGGCGAGCGATAGCGAGTCCAGCCCCGGGGATTTTTCCGGGGCGAGGCAGGCTAAACTTGTTAGGCTTTTTTATTCGCATATTTCTCGGCTACTTTTTCAGATAATTCAAGAATGGTATTGGAAGCACTCTGATAGGTATAAGGTCCATCCGGGCGATAATATTTTGCTTCTCTTGAGCTAATGGTCCAGTAGATTTTTTTAATGCCCAAAGTTGAACATAGATTCTGCATGGTA
>NZ_LWGG01000673.1:0-946 GCF_001635365.1 Oleiphilus sp. HI0128
GTACACGCCAACTAGTCGCCCACCCTAGAGAAGAACAGGTCTGCCCACATCATCTCGANGAAGCCTGCACCTTAATCATCGGCCCCGAAGGTGGCTTTACTGAGTATGAAGTAAACAAGCTCAAAGAAGCCGGTTTTGAAGGAGTTCATTTAGGCGAAAGAATTCTACGCGTAGAGACTGCCGTACCCGTATTGATCTCGCGTCTATTTGGGTCAACATTCTAGGGTAATTTTGTCCGCAAAACGGACCTTCATGACTGATCGATAAACAAGGATTTTTTGGCCAATATTGATCTGATCGGTTACTTCTGGAAAGTGAGATAAGCGGACATAACAGTTGGACTGTTTTTACAAAATTACGTAAGCGTCTAGCCAAGCACACATAATACCAAACCCAACAATTAATTACGCTAGTTCCAAAATTCACAAGGAACTAGCACATGACTAAAAAGAACACCAAGAAAGCCAAACACGACTGGCCAAGTATCTTCGATTATCAAAAAGAGAGCGGGTTAACGGTTGCAGAATTCTGCTCCATACATAAAATCAGCACCTCTTCGTTCTACCTCAATAAGCACCGACGCTCGACAGGCAATAATTTTGTCGAAGCGAAAGTTGTTCGGCAAGTGTCTGAACAAGTCACACAGATCACTAGCTCTAAACAAATCATCACGTTAATCACACAAGCAGGTGAACTGACTTTTCCAGATTCGATATCACCTGACTTTTTAGTCAGAGTGATAAAGGGTTTATCATGAAGATGTTTGTTCAGCCTTCCCGCATTTATCTTCACCGGCAGTTTGTCGATTTCAGAAAATCGATTAATGGTTTATCTGTGATCATTGAGTCGGAGATAAATCTTCCCGTCATGAGCGGTGCCTTGTTCATTTTCTGCAACAAAGCCAAAGATAAATTGAAGATACTTTATTGGGATAAAACCGGCTTTG
>NZ_LWGG01000674.1:0-915 GCF_001635365.1 Oleiphilus sp. HI0128
AACTTAAACCAAGCAAATACACTTATTTATAATCATTTCAATTTTGGAAATTGGTGGAGCTATGCGGGATCGAACCGCAGACCTCCTGCGTGCAAGGCAGGCGCTCTCCCAGCTGAGCTATAGCCCCAATCCCAGAGCATTTTATCCTCTGCTTTAACGTTCATTAAAGTCAGACTCAAAAAATCGTAGATTTTAGTTAATCTAGGCAAATGACTGCGAAGCATAGCCTGCTATGCGAGTAATCATTTAACGATGAGTAACTGAAATCTGGTAGGCCTGGGCAGACTTGAACTGCCGACCTCACCCTTATCAGGGGTGCGCTCTAACCACCTGAGCTACAGGCCTTCTGCGCAAATTACCTCTCAGTAAGATGCTATAGGGCCTATTGCCCTTACGCTCTCTTTAATTCTATAACCAAGCAATTCGTGTGAACTCTGACCGAAACGATCACGATTCGTTTAAGGAGGTGATCCAGCCCCAGGTTCCCCTAGGGCTACCTTGTTACGACTTCACCCCAGTCATGAACCACACCGTGGTAATCGTCCCCCCGAAGGTTAGACTAACTACTTCTGGTGCAATCCACTCCCATGGTGTGACGGGCGGTGTGTACAAGGCCCGGGAACGTATTCACCGTGGCATTCTGATCCACGATTACTAGCGATTCCGACTTCATGGAGTCGAGTTGCAGACTCCAATCCGGACTACGATAAATTTTCTGGGATTAGCTCCACCTCGCGGCTTGGCGTCCCTTTGTATTTACCATTGTAGCACGTGTGTAGCCCTGGTCGTAAGGGCCATGATGACTTGACGTCGTCCCCACCTTCCTCCGGTTTGTCACCGGCAGTCTCCTTAGAGTTCCCACCCGAAGTGCTGGCAAATAAGGATAAGGGTTGCGCTCGTTACGGGACTTAACCC
>NZ_LWGG01000675.1:0-473 GCF_001635365.1 Oleiphilus sp. HI0128
CAATACCATTAGCGTCACGATCACTCTGATCTGCATTGGGTATTAGTGGACAATTGTCATTTTCGTCAAGTATTCCATCGTTATCGAAGTCATTTTCGATAACGGAAGGCGCATCACAGGCATCACCTATCCCGTCGCTATCACTATCACTTTGATCCGGGTTAGGTGTTAATGGGCAGTTATCGACTCCGTCAAGCACGCCGTCATCGTCATAATCATCGTCTGAGATAAGCGGAACATCACAAGCATCACCTATACCATTATTGTCACGGTCAGCCTGATCACTATTCGGAATCAAAGGGCAGTTATCGCTTTCATCTGGAATACCATCCCTGTCGTAATCAACTAGGGCCGGTGTATCGCATACATCACCAATGCCATCATTATCACTATCAAGCTGGTTAGTGTTTGGAATTAACGGACAATTATCAACATCATTCAGTATGCCGTCGTTATCATAATCATCGTCAGAT
>NZ_LWGG01000676.1:0-272 GCF_001635365.1 Oleiphilus sp. HI0128
GTACCGAATGGGTGTTCGACGGTTTGTTGTCTGATCACCATGCTGTCAGGTTTGGACTCCAGAAGCTCGGTCATCTTTTCAATGCGACTAGCATGCTCCCAACGACGAATTGTTCGGGGAGTGGCTGTTTTGGTGCATTGGGTTTGCAGGCTGCAAACTCTACAAATTTTGACGCTGCAGTTATAGTTCCTATAAATCATGCCTTTATCTCTTGCTTGCCCTCTGGGTGTTAACGCTTGCTTGGCAGGACAAACGTACACATTTTGCTCGGC
>NZ_LWGG01000677.1:0-603 GCF_001635365.1 Oleiphilus sp. HI0128
CCATCGGCGATGCTTCGTTTCACTTCTGAGTTCGGGATGGGATCAGGTGGTTCCAAAGCTCTATGGTCGTCAGGCAAAACTTCGGTTGCTGATACTTCATCAACAACACTTAATTCTGCGTCTTTAACAATAGCAAGTAATAGCTAATTTAATCTCTGCTGTCTAACGAAGACTCATATCCAATTTGCGTTACCCGTCGTTGTACGAATAATCATTCACTATAAAACCACTTGGGCGTTATATAGTTAAGCCTCACGAGCAATTAGTACTGGTTAGCTCAATACGTTACCGCACTTACACACCCAGCCTATCAACGTCATAGTCTTTAACGGCTCTTTAGGGGAATTAAATTCCCAGGGAAAACTTATCTTGAAGGGGGCTTCCCGCTTAGATGCTTTCAGCGGTTATCCTGTCCGAACGTAGCTACCGGGCAATGCGTCTGGCGACACAACCCGAACACCAGGGGTTCGTCCACTCCGGTCCTCTCGTACTAGGAGCAGCTCTTCTCAATTTTCCAACGTCCACGGCAGATAGGGACCGAACTGTCTCACGACGTTCTAAACCCAGCTCGCGTACCACTTTAAATGGCGAACAGCCATACCC
>NZ_LWGG01000678.1:0-961 GCF_001635365.1 Oleiphilus sp. HI0128
GCATTCGCACTTCTGATACCTCCACCCAACTTCTCAATTGAGCTTCATCAGCTTACAGAACGCTCCTCTACCATATCTAAAAGATATCCGCAGCTTCGGTGTACAGTTTGAGCCCCGTTAAATCTTCCGCGCAGGCCGACTCGACTAGTGAGCTATTACGCTTTCTTTAAAGGATGGCTGCTTCTAAGCCAACCTCCTAGCTGTCTAAGCCTTCCCACATCGTTTCCCACTTAACTGTAACTTTGGGACCTTAGCTGGCGGTCTGGGTTGTTGCCCTCTCCACGACGGACGTTAGCACCCGCCGTGTGTCTCCCGTGATCGCACTCCTGGGTATTCGGAGTTTGCATGGGGTTGGTAAGTCGGGATGACCCCCTAGCCCAAACAGTGCTCTACCCCCCAGGGTGATACACGAGGCGCTACCTAAATAGCTTTCGAGGAGAACCAGCTATCTCCGAGTTTGATTAGCCTTTCACTCCTAGCCACAAGTCATCCCCTCATTTTTCAACATAAGTGGGTTCGGTCCTCCAATCAGTGTTACCTGATCTTCAACCTGCTCATGGCTAGATCACTCGGTTTCGGGTCTAATCCCAGCAACTAAACGCCCTATTAAGACTCGGTTTCCCTACGGCTCCCCTATACGGTTAACCTTGCTACTAAAATTAAGTCGCTGACCCATTATACAAAAGGTACGCAGTCACAGAACAAGTCTGCTCCCACTGCTTGTACGCATACGGTTTCAGGATCTATTTCACTCCCCTCACAGGGGTTCTTTTCGCCTTTCCCTCACGGTACTGGTTCACTATCGGTCAGTCAGGAGTATTTAGCCTTGGAGGATGGTCCCCCCATCTTCAGACAAGATAACACGTGTCCCGTCCTACTTAATATGTGACTATTGAATCTTCGTGTACGGGGCTATCACCCACTATGGCCGCACTTCCCAGAGCGTTCCACTAATTCAATA
>NZ_LWGG01000679.1:0-279 GCF_001635365.1 Oleiphilus sp. HI0128
TCAACGCAAACCAGGAGCACTGCGTAACGGCGCACCGTTCGAGACCTTGCCAGACAGCTTCAAGTCCATTCAAAAGTATTTACTTCGACGACAAGGTGGTGATCGAGAAATGGTCGAGATATTGGCCTTGGTACTTCATCACGACGAACAGCTGGTTGAGCAAGCGGTTGAGGAATCTCTGCGATGCGGGCACCCCTCAAAACAGCATGTAATGAACTGTTTGAGCCAACTCATCGAACAGGAAACACCTGAGCCTTTGCTAACACCACCCTCTCTCAT
>NZ_LWGG01000680.1:0-6791 GCF_001635365.1 Oleiphilus sp. HI0128
ACGCATTTTTTTCATTTTTTATGTGAGATGCGTCTTAATATTTAGCATTTTCAATTATTTCTCGCGCTTTAGCCAGCACTTTTACATCATTCGTCTCTAATTGGTGCAAATTTGGCCAAGACCTCAACCAAGTTAGCTGCCTTTTAGCGAGTTGTCGAGTTGCAATAACCCCCCTTTCTCGCATTTCATCTTTCGTTAACTTGCCATCTAGGTAATCCCAAACCTGCCTATAGCCAACACAACGCATTGAAGGCATATCTGCTGTCACCTCTCCAGAGTGGTAAAACCCTTCAACCTCTTCGATAAAACCACTCTTCAACATAATATCAAAGCGTAGAGCAATACGTTGATGCAGCTCGGAACGATCACTCGGTGCAATTGAGAGGTTAATGAATTCATAGGGGGCTGGCGGAATTGCGCCACTCTCTGATTGACTTTGCTGATCCTGCCAAAACTGAGTCAGCGTCTTTCCTGTTACCCGAAAAACCTCCAAAGCTCTTTGAAGACGCTGGGAATCAGTTGGTTTTAGGCGCGCGGCAGATTCGGGATCGACTAGCGCCAGCTGCTCATGAACATAAGGCCAGCCATGCTTTTCAGCATCAAGAGATATCGCTGCGCGAACCTTGTCATCAGCACAAGGCAAGGATGCGATACCATTCTGCAAAACTTTGTAGTACATCATCGTACCGCCCACCAATAAAGGTGTGCGTCCACGACTTGTTATTTCCTGCATCTCTCTTAGCGCATCATCATAAAACCGAGCTACCGAATAACTGTCTTTAGCAGCAATAATATCAATCAGTCGGTGTGGAGCGCGCGCCAACAATTCTTTTTCGGGTTTTGCCGTACCGATATCCATGCCTCGATATATCAAGGCAGAGTCCACACTGATAATGTCGCAAGCTAAGGTTTCATGAAGAGAGACTGCCAGGTCTGTCTTACCCGCCGCTGTCGGCCCCATTAGACAAATTGCACTAGGCAAGCTCATTGATAAAGCCTTAAAGAAGGTATTCGCAACATCTTAACGCCCCCGCAGAAATAACTTATCCAGCTCACCCATAGACAGTGCGGTCCAGGTTGGGCGGCCATGGTTACACTGACCACTGCGCTCAGTTTCTTCCATATCTCTCAGCAAAGCGTTCATCTCCGGTATCGTCAACGATCGATTGGCCCTTACCGAACCATGACAAGCCATAGTCGACATCAACTCATTCGCTTTTGCCTCTAGCTGGTCGGAGTATCCGTGCGTAATCATATCACTCAACAAGTCTCTTACT
This sequence comes from Oleiphilus sp. HI0128, assembly GCF_001635365.1. Classification (NCBI taxonomy): domain Bacteria; kingdom Pseudomonadati; phylum Pseudomonadota; class Gammaproteobacteria; order Oceanospirillales; family Oleiphilaceae; genus Oleiphilus; species Oleiphilus sp. HI0128. The sequence continues at coordinate 1,278 of NZ_LWGG01000680.1, forward strand.
AGCTGATCAACATTCACCTGCTGAAGTATCACTGGCACCTGACGAATAACGATACTTTCCGGACCAGACCGTTCTAGGCCCAAACCAAATTTCTGTAAGTCCCCGGCACATTCTTCAGCAACAGAAGCCTCTCGTTGACTTAGAGAGATATTCATCGGCACAAGCAGGGGCTGAGCCTTGATTCCATCACTATAAAAATCATTTTTCATTCGCTCATAAGTAATCCGCTCATGAGCTGCGTGCATATCTACAACAATCAAACCACTACTATTCTGAGCGAGAATATAAATCCCATGAAGCTGAGCAATAGCAAAACCTAATGGGTGTTCACGCCCATCAACAGCTTCTTGCTGCTGACCAAGGTTCTGATCAGGGTGAAGGGCTTTATATTGAGATAGAACCTCCGAAACACCCTGGCCAGATGTTTGCAACATTGATGGCGAAGCACTTCCCACACCTTGGCCAGCGCCAGTCACCGCACTACTAACTCCCTGGACTCCCAAAGACATTGCTGACTGAGAACCATAACTCGGCGTAAAAGCACTAGCCTGAGCTTGAAGCGAAGTACTTGCCTGAATATTTGACAAGTCGCGATTCGGTGCCGAACCATCTTCAGGAGCGGCCAATTCTTCTGGTCGAATATCCGCAAGCGCCTTATGAAGACTTCTGAATATAAAATCGTGAACTAAGCGCCCATCCCTAAAACGAACCTCATGCTTGGTCGGATGAACATTGACATCAACCAGCGCAGGATCAAGCTCTAGATACAAAACAAAGGCAGGGTGACGCCCATGATATAAGACATCACGATAAGCCTGCTTTACAGCATGACTCACCAAACGATCCCTGATAACACGACCATTAACGTAAAAGTACTGCAAGTCAGCCTGACTTCTTGAGAAGGTTGGTTTAGCTACCCAGCCCCATAACTTAAGCCCCGTTGCCTCTACATCAATATCAACGGCATTTTCCATAAAGGGCTTGCCACATAAGGCAGCGATACGCAGCTGTTTTTCCTTGATCGTCGGCGCTGGGCGTAAACTATGCACAACCTTCTGATTGTGAACCAACTCAAAACTAACTTCAAAGCGGCTCAGCGCTTGGCGTTTTAGGACTTCTTCTAAATGATTAAATTCAGTCTTTTCTGTTCTCAAAAATTTTCTTCGAGCAGGTGTATTGAAAAACAAGTCCCTAACATCAACACTTGTCCCTCGATTATGAGCAACAGGACTTAAGCGGGCCTCCATGTCTCGCCCCTCAGTAACAGCTTGCCAGCCCTGCTCTGCATTGTCTGTTTTTGAACTAAGTGCTAAACGGGAAACCGAACTAATACTTGCTAAGGCTTCCCCCCTAAACCCTAAGGTCGCGACGGTTTCCAGATCATCCAGGGATTCAATTTTACTGGTAGCGTGACGACTTAAGGATAGAGGTAAATCATCTTTGCCCATGCCTTCACCGTCATCACGAACTAAAATTCGCTTAACACCGCCTTGCTCAACCTGGACCAATATTTTGCGTCCACCCGCATCCAAGGCGTTTTCTAATAATTCTTTTACAACAGAAGCAGGACGCTCCACCACTTCACCTGCAGCTATCTGGTTTGCTAGGCGCGCGGATAGCTTATGAATTTTACTCATAGAAGAAATCTGAAAATCTAATCAAAAACGGAAGCTTACGAGGAAGGTAGCGACAAGCGTTGACCAACCCATACATTATCAGAGCGAAGCCGATTCAAACGACGAAGCTCTGTAAGCGATACATCATTGCGCATCGCAATATGGGAAAGGGTATCACCTTTTCGAACAACATACTTCTTGAAATTCGTGGCTTTTGATTTAGTGCTTTGAGCAACACTTTGGTTCACTACACTATTGCCACCCTTATTCCATGCCAATAGCGTTCCCGGAGGTGGCGCGTCATTAAAGTAAGCGAGAATTCCGCCCTTTATCGCCTTGGCCATTTTCCGCTGATACTTTGACGACTTTAATCTCTTGGACTCTGCCGGATTTGAAATAAATCCTGTCTCAACCAATATTGATGGAATATCTGGTGACTTCAACACCACAAAACCTGCCTGCTGAACCGAACGCTTATGCAAACGAGCAACATTGCCCATGGAGCTTAATACCTTACTACCTACGCCTAAACTCGCTTTTAAACTTGCCGTGGAAGAAAGGTCCAAGAGTACGCTCGCTAGAACGTCATCCTTGTCTTCCAAACTTACACCACCCACGCCGCCTATTAAATCGGCAGAATTCTCTTTTTGCGCTAACCAACGAGCTGTCTCACTGGTCGCGCCACGGTTTGACAAGGCAAAAACTGATGCACCGTGTGCCTGGGCTTTCTTAAATGCATCAGCATGAATAGACACTAACAAGTCAGTATTATGCTTTCTGGCAATCCGGGTACGCTTGCGCAAACCAATATAATAATCCCGCTCTCTGGTCAGGTAAGCTTTAAAGCCTTTTTGAGCATTAATCTGCTTTCTCAATTCTTTAGCAATTGCCAACACGACATCTTTTTCTTTTATACGATTCGGGCCGATGGCACCCGGGTCTTCCCCACCATGCCCTGGATCTATAACAACGATAATGTCTCGCTTCTGACCCGCAGGCACTTTCTTAACAACATTCTTGCGCGCTTCATTTAGCTTTTTTGTTTTCGTATATAAATCAACAACCAGACGATTTCCGTACTTCTGATTTGGCTTTAGCAAAAAGCTTTTCGTTTCAGCCTCTTCTTTTAAGTCCAATACAACCCTAAGATCATCTTTATTTCTACGTGCACTGCGCACTCCGGAAATAGGCGTACCTTTGAGATTCAAACTATCAAACTTAAGCGCCTTATCAGCATCATTAATATCCAAAACCAAACGCGAGGGATTCTTCAGCATCATGATTTTATGCTTTACCGGGTGTGATAAATCCAGAACTAAACGAATATACTCTGGAGACTCCCAAATACGCGCATTAGTTACTTTCGCTTGAGCAGCATTTACACTGCCAGCCATAAACGTAAAGGCAGCGAACAGAACAAGCACCTTTGCCAGGAAGCTAACTCTACTAGTACGAACTTTCATTAAATTCAGCTCTCTACTCAATCACAAAAGACATGCTTGAAACCACATGAACTCAAATTATAATTACTCAGCATGAAACATTACTCACTACCAAACCCGAGCCCGGCCTTAAACTAACCTCTTTCAATACTGAAAGAATCTCGCCATCTGCAGTAATCTTACAAAGGCGACCACGCCCGGTGCAGCTCAAATCGACTTCAAAATCGGCCTCAGGCAAGAAACCCTGGCCTTTATCAGGCCACTCAATAACACACAACTGCTTTTCCTGACCGTCATGAGGCACTTCAAAATAATCACGCACCCCCATAAATTCTAGCTCTTCGGGGTCGCCCAAACGATACAAGTCAAAATGATTAACTTGCACATTCTGTAATTCATAGGGTTCAACAATCGTATAAGTCGGACTCTTCACCTTACCAAAGTGCCCTGCACCTTCGAGAATCCCCCTAGTTAAGGTTGTCTTACCCATTCCGAGGTCACCGTGCAAAAAGATACTCACCACACCTTGATGAAAACAATGCTCATCGATGACACTGAATAACAAGCGTCCTAATGCTACTGTCGCTGACTCGTCAACCAATACAAGCCCAATAGCCGCTTTTGTCATACTCGCACCCTATATCGATTCACTCTCTTGCCCTATAATCCATAAACAAATATTAAAACAAGCGCTCTTTGCAGACACAAAAAGCAGGTTCTGCTGCACGTTTATGCCATAATAGCGTCGTAACACATTGCTTATTAATGTATTTGCTGAACAAACATTCCTAGTTAACTGTTAAGTATAGCAAAACATCGTCAGACTTACACAAAGATGCCGCTAGAATAGATTCGATGCAAAACACTAAGCCCAATCTTACTCACAACGAGCTGCTAGAACTTGAGCAGTCAATCCAAAAAAAAGCGCTAGAACTTGGGTTTCAGCAATTTGGCATCACAACTAATGACCTAGACATTCATATAGAACGATACAAAGACTGGCTCGATAGAGGTTTTCATGCAGACCTGGATTATATGGAAAAGCATGGAAGCAAACGCTGGCAGGCTGATGAATTAGTTCCCGGCACGCTTAGGGTTATTTCCTTGCGCATGAATTATCTAAGCGACCCAAACTCTCCTCTAGGCCTTTTGAACGAAAAAGAAAAAGCCTATATATCCCGCTATTCCTTGGGGCGTGACTATCATAAGCTAATCCGCTCGAGGCTAAAAAAGCTGATCGAACATATAAAACAAAAAGCGGAAAGCTACAGCTTTAGAGCTTTTGTCGACAGCGCACCTGTACTTGAACGAGCCTTTGCCCAGAAAGCGGGTTTAGGCTGGTTCGGTAAAAATACTATGCTTATCAGTCGTGAAGCGGGTTCCTGGTTTTTTCTGGGGGAAATATATACCGACCTCCCTCTTCCAATAAGTAAACCATACATAGAGGAACACTGTGGTAGCTGTAAGGCCTGCCTCACTGCCTGCCCGACAAAAGCATTTGAAGGACCGTACTTACTAGATGCTAAGCGCTGCATTTCTTATCTAACAATTGAGTTAAAAGGTAGGATTCCGCTAGAGCTAAGAAAGCCTATGGGGAACAGAATCTTTGGTTGCGATGATTGCCAACTCGTCTGCCCTTGGAACAAGTTCAGAAAACCCAGCCAAGAGACAGACTTTAGCCCCCGAAACAAGCTAGATGATATCACTCTGCTAGAGTTATTCTCTTGGAATGAAGAAACCTTCCTAACGAATACCGCAGGATCACCCATTCGCAGAGCGGGCTACGAATCCTGGTTAAGAAATATAGCCGTCGCACTTGGAAATGCGCCACAGTCATTAGTTATCGTTGCAGCCTTAAAACGAAGTAGAGAAACTGCCTCCCCCTTGGTCGCAGAACATATCGACTGGGCATTAGCGCAGCAAACCAAACCAAACAATCAAGAAGAGACTTAGCTACGCTTCATATTTGATGCCTGACTAACAGTATCACTCATTGTATAAGACAGTGACCCCAGGTGTTCAGCTATATCAAGCAACGACTGGGCGTTTGACGCCAGCTTTGCAGAAAAGTCTGCGTTTTCCTGGCAAGCCTCATCTAGATACTGACTATTGCTCACAACACCCTCAATACCTTGACTTTGCATACCCATCGCATCGGCTGAAACATTTATCTCTCGGGCAATATCTTCGACTTCGGAGGTGACGGCCTCCAGGCGATTACCCGTTTCGTTCACAACCATACAGCCCTGGTCGATACTCTCTTCCGCAACAGCCAGAAGCAGGCGTATTTTTTCTGCCGACTCGTTACTTTTGTGCGAGAGCGTCCTGACCTCATCCGCCACAACCGCAAATCCACGCCCCTGATCACCAGCGCGAGCGGCTTCGATTGCAGCATTTAGCGCCAGCAAGTTTGTTTGCTCTGCGATAGCGGTAATCACGCCCATAAATTCCAGAAT
>NZ_LWGG01000681.1:0-352 GCF_001635365.1 Oleiphilus sp. HI0128
CACCTACCTGACGAGACAAAAGGATGTGCTCACGAGTCTGAGGCATAGGACCATCAGTCGCACCACAAACCAAGATAGCACCATCCATCTGAGCAGCACCTGTGATCATGTTTTTAACATAATCGGCGTGCCCTGGGCAGTCAACGTGAGCGTAGTGACGATCAGTTGAATCATACTCAACGTGAGACGTCGCGATAGTGATACCACGCTCTCTTTCCTCTGGTGCATTATCGATGTTTGCGAAATCAACCTTCTCACCACCGAATACTTCTGCACATACACGCGTTAGCGCTGCTGTCAAAGTTGTTTTACCATGGTCAACGTGACCAATAGTACCTACGTTAACGTGCGG
>NZ_LWGG01000682.1:0-999 GCF_001635365.1 Oleiphilus sp. HI0128
AGCCCTTACCAAGAGATGAGTATGACAAGCTGTTTCAGGCACCAAAAGAGCCTGATTCGTCAAAAGACCTTCAAAGCAATACGCAAAACGACAAGCCTAAGCAGTCATAACATGGCCTCCGTAATAAGCTAAGCATAGTAAAGACATGAGTAAGACTTCTGACAACGCAACTGAAAACGACACTGTAGTCGACCAAGGCCAGCCTCTAATCAGCCATCTGATAGAATTGCGCACACGCCTCCTGCGTTCTGTGCTTTGCGTTATATTGATCTTCGCAGGCCTTTACTATTTTGCCAACGATATCTACCTGATTGTCTCAGAGCCACTTAGGGTCTTTTTACCCGAAGGTAGCACCATGATCGCGACCGATGTCGCATCACCCTTCTTTACCCCCTTCAAACTGGCTCTAATGACGGCACTGTTTATATCAATGCCTTATGTGCTCTTTCAAATATGGGGTTTTATCGCACCTGCACTCTATGAGAACGAAAAACGGCTCGCCTATCCTTTACTGCTATCGAGCATAATATTGTTCTATCTCGGCATGGCATTCGCTTACTTTGTCGTCTTTCCTTTAGTGTTTGGCTTTTTCACCAGTGCCGCACCTGAAGGCGTCACTGTAATGACCGATATCAGTCGCTATCTTGACTTCATTCTAAAGCTATTCTTCGCATTTGGTTTAGCCTTCGAAATCCCAATCGCAACCATTATTTTGGTTGCGGCAGGTATTACCAGCTCAGCTAGCCTAAGTGAAAAACGCCCTTACATCGTGGTTGGCTGCTTCGTTATCGGTATGTTATTGACGCCTCCAGATGTTATTTCGCAAACTCTTTTAGCAGTTCCAATGTGGGCTCTCTTTGAAGTCGGAGTGCTGTTTTCAAAACTCGTCGAAAAGAAGCGCAACGAAGAACCTGTAAGCGAATAACAATTAGATGAACCTGCTACTGTTATTCCCCGAAAATATGCACAGCGAAACACTGGCTGAGATTTCCGGTCGTC
>NZ_LWGG01000683.1:0-270 GCF_001635365.1 Oleiphilus sp. HI0128
TCGCGAATTCCTCTTAAGGGCATGTTGAAGCCATTACTGGCGATAGTTTGGTAGAGCTGCGTCACTTCAAGCGGTGACAATGATTGAGATCCTAGGAATAGAGAAGGGTAGGGCGTGAGCTCTCTTTTGACACCTAAACGCCTGAGCATGTCATGCACTGTGTCAATTCCTAGCTCTAAACCTAAGCGGGCACTTGCCAGATTGTAGGATTTAGCAAGCGCTAGATATAAGGGGACTTCTCCATGGCTTTCGTGATCAAAGTTCTGCGGC
>NZ_LWGG01000684.1:0-260 GCF_001635365.1 Oleiphilus sp. HI0128
CCTAAATCACCCGAAAAGACAAGCCGATGCACTTCACCCTCTTGACTCACACGACACTCAACATAAGCAGAGCCAAGAATATGACCTGCTGGCTGTAAGCAAATATCTAAACCTTCAAAGACTGAATACAAATCACCATATTTGAGCGGCACAATACGCTGCTTAAGCACCGACATAAATTGTCGGATCATCTGTTTATTACGGGTGAAACCAATCTTCACCGCATCTTCCAGTACCAGCGGTAAAAGCACAGCCGACGG
>NZ_LWGG01000685.1:0-555 GCF_001635365.1 Oleiphilus sp. HI0128
ACGTTTTATTGAAGGTTGGCCAATACTGAAGCTAGAACTTAGCGAGCTGCTAAACACAGCAAGCTACCCTCTTTCCGGTGATGAAATCGAAACGCTGGTTTTCGATGTGATGCAAAAAACCAGCACAAATATCTCCTCTATGCTACAAGATATTCGCGCGGGTAAACGCACTGAAATTGATGATATCAATGGCTTTGCAGCCCGGTTTTTGGCTCAGCATACCTTAAGTAGCGAAGTGAATAGTTATTTGGCGAGCAAGGTTAAGGCTCTGCCTACACATTGAACCATCGAGTTCACAGAGCGCTTCGCTGCACAGAGGAAAGATAACACCCTAAGACTTTAGCTGAGTATTCACTCCAAAAAAGCTTTTTCCAGAGCCTGCGTATCGGCCCATATATCACAACGCTGTTTAGCCCGCGTAAGACCGGTATATAATAGCGAACGCGATAAAAGTTCTTTAGCGTAATCAGCAAGAAGAATCCCGACACGCTGGTACTCTAAGCCCTGACTTTTGTGCACCGTCATCGCGTAAGCAGGTTGCCAGGCTTTGAGCCT
>NZ_LWGG01000686.1:0-6758 GCF_001635365.1 Oleiphilus sp. HI0128
TTGAATCGCCTTTGCTCTTATCTAAACCGAACGCTAGTGCTGCTGCAGTTGGCTCGTTGATAATACGCTTAACATCTAGACCAGCAATTTTACCGGCATCCTTAGTTGCCTGACGCTGAGAATCGTTAAAGTAAGCAGGAACTGTAATTACCGCTTCAGTTACTGACTCGCCTAGAAAGTCTTCAGCCGTTTTCTTCATCTTCTTCAAGATTTCTGCAGAGATCTGAGGTGGCGCTTTCTTATCGCCCTTAACTTCTACCCACGCATCACCATTGTCAGCTTTAGAAATGGTGTAAGGCACCATTGAGATGTCTTTCTGTACAACTTCATCTTCAAAACGACGACCAATTAAACGCTTGATCGCAAACAAAGTATTAGTCGGGTTCGTTACTGCCTGACGCTTAGCTGGCTGACCAACCAAGATTTCGTTATCGTCAGTGAATGCAATGATTGAAGGTGTGGTACGATCGCCTTCTGCATTTTCAATAACTTTTGGCTTTTCGCCATCTAGCAATGAAATACATGAGTTAGTTGTACCTAAGTCAATTCCGATTATTTTGCCCATTGATTTACTCCCGTTCTCTAATTTCTAAATTCTGTTGGTAAGGCTTAATGGCTTTTTTCATCTTAAGCCTTAGCGCCTATATTTTTGGGTTAACGCTTATATTTGGCCGAAATTTCCATTTTCAAGCTTTAAACCATTATTTTGTACTTTTTTTGTGCGTTTATTTGGATACAACAACCATTGCCGGTCTGACCAAACGACCATTCAAGGTATAACCTTTCTGCATTGCTGCAATCACTGTATTTGGCTCTGCATCCGGCGCAGGAACCATTGACATCGCCTCGTGCAACGTTGGATCAAATGGGTGACCAACCGGGTCAACCTGCTCCAGATTAAACTTCTGCACGCCACTCAAAAACATCGAAAGCGTCATTTCTACACCTTCGCGCAAGGTCGTCATTTCATTACCCGCTGCAACTTCCGCCTCTACCGCTTTCTCTAAGCCGTCGATGACAGGCAATAATTCTTTGGCAAATTTTTCCAAAGCAAATTTATGCGCTTTCTCTACATCCTGCTCTGCTCTGCGGCGAACATTCTGCACTTCAGCTTTGGCACGAATTGCCTGATCTTTAAGATCTTCAATTTGCTTCGCCAAAGACTCAGCCTCAGCCTGCCAATCCTTGCCATCTGCCTCAGCATTCTGCTCAGGGCCACTAGTTTCGACTTCTTCCTGAGCAGCTTCCACAGCCTCTTGAGCTGCCTCTACAATATGCTCTTCATTTGAATTATTTTCGTTTTCTACGCTCACCTGCGCCTCCACTGACCACAACTCTGCTATTTCGCTTATCAATCTCAAAACAGCAGTTAATCAAACTAATTAACGTTACGCAGCACATGCTGCACACCCTGACATAGCGACTTTCAAATGCTCTACGTGCACTTAAGCATCGCCAGTAATAAATAAGTTGGTGCCTATATGGGGGCCACTCTGAAAAGTTTCAAGTCACCACCAAGTTATTTTTTAACTGCATTTAATCTCGGCCTGAAAGAATAATATTTATCTTTACCAACTGGTTATAGATACAGTAATATTTAGCAAATTTTGATTTGCATATCCAGACACGGAAAAATAACCATGCTTAGCCAACTCAAAGTCTCCAACTTCGCCATCGCTGACCACCTGGAAGTTTTATTCAACAACGGCATGACCGTACTCAGCGGAGAAACCGGAGCTGGTAAATCAATTATTCTCGACGCATTAGGCTTGGCGCTTGGCGACAGGGCTGATACGAGCATGGTGCGTCACGGAGAGCCCAAGGCTGAAATTTCTGCAGCCTTTGAGTTAGACAAACACCCCAAGGCACTTGAATGGCTTAAAGACCACGACCTGGAAGAAGGCGAGCAATGTATATTGCGCAGAGTCATCACAGCCGAGGGCCGCTCGCGCAGCTATATAAATGGCCACCCTAGCCCTCTACAGAATTTAAAATCAATTGGCGAGCTACTGATTGATATTCACAGCCAACACGAACACCAATCCTTACTTAACAAAGATAACCACCGGGTGATTGTCGACAACTTTGGCCAACTACAAAGTACCTCAGACAAGGTTTCCAGCGCTTTTAATAAATGGTCAAGTCAAGCTAAGCACCTATCTAAACTTGAAAACAACCAGGATGAGATTACTGCCCGCATTCACCTCATTACCTTTCAACTTGAAGAGCTCGAGGCACTGGGCCTACAAGAAGGTGAAGTTGAGCAGCTCGAAAAAGAGCAATCCCAGCTAGCAAATGCAGAACTGCTTTTGAGTAGAGCACATGAAGCTCTAGCGTTATGTTCAGAGGGTGATGCTAATGCCGCCAGCATGGTTTCTTCAGCCTCCTCATCACTACACAACCTACCCAGCGAAAATCATGAGATTAGTGAAGCACTCAACATGCTGAATGAAGCGCAAATCCAAATTGAAGAGGCAGGTAGTAATTTACGCCATTTTATCGACTCATTTGAACTCAACCCAGCACGCCTGCAAGAAATCGAAGAACGCCTAAGCACTGCTTACCAGTTAGCAAGAAAACACCGCTGTGAACCCACTGAGCTGTTAACCATACAAAACAAACTCAGCAAAGAACTACATGACTTTAATAATGGCGACCAAAATCTGGAGCAACTGCAAGCTGAAGTAATCGAATTGGAAAACACTTACCGGGCCTTAGCTGAAACGCAGCGTCAGAAGCGTATAAAGTGTGCCAGCTCTTTAGAAAAGAAAATATGTGAGCAGCTAGCATTGATGGATATGAAGTCAGTGAAGTTCTGCGTCAGCCTAACACCTCTCGATAACAGCAAGGTAAGCCAGCACGGTCTGGATACCGTCGAATTCCTGATTAGCACCAATCCTGGACAGCCCCCCAAAGCCATCAACAAAGTTGCCTCAGGCGGTGAGCTGTCCCGAATCAGCTTAGCGATTCAAGTCATTGTCGCTCAAAACTCGACCATTCCAACACTGGTTTTCGATGAGGTGGATGTAGGCATTGGCGGCGGCACAGCACAAATTGTTGGCCGACTACTCAAATCGCTAGGCAAGAATGGACAAATCATTTGCGTTACCCACCTGCCACAAGTTGCCTCACAAGGTGACAACCATTATTTCATTAGCAAGAAATCAATTGACGGAAAAGTTAGCTCTTCGATTGACTTGCTTAATAAGAAAGCCAGAACCGAGGAAGTTGCTCGCATGCTAGGCGGTATTGAAATGACCGAGCAGACACTTGCTCATGCCAGGGAGATGTTGGAGACCGCATAAAAACTATAAACCACCGAGAACACTGAGCAACTTTCAGCCTTCACAGAGAAAAGCTTTTAAGACTTTTCTTTTTTCTCGGTGAAGCGTAGCGCCCTGTATCCTCTGTGGTTAATTATTCTTTATAAAAAAAGCCGCCTCAAAGAGCGGCTTTAGAAAACACAGTAATATCAAATCTTACTTCTTGGGACGAACATACAGCGTAAGGTTGTGATCGACTAATTCATAACCATGCTCTTCTGCAATTTCATGCTGACGCCTTTCAATAACAGGGTCTAGAAACTCAATAACTTTACCGCTTTCGGTATCGACCATATGGTCATGATGATCATCTTTCGCCAACTCGAATACCGCATGTCCACCCTCAAAGTTATGACGCAAGACCAGACCGGCAGCCTCAAACTGGGTAAGTACACGATAAACGGTCGCCAAACCTACATCATCACCCGATTCCAATAAAGCCTTATAGACATCTTCCGCACTCATATGGTGCTCATCAGCTTCTTCCAAAAGCCCCAATACTTTTAATCGTGGTAAGGTAACTTTCAAACCAACTTTTTTTAACTCTGAGTTGTCTGGCATGATTTATTTGTAATCCTATTCACAGCGTTTGCACGAATCAGGTATCATGCCTCGCTATAATGTTAGTTTCTTCTTTACAACATACTTTGCTTGCGTTTCGCCTATCTTCATAAAGATCAGCCGAAAACATTGTAAAGCAAAGATAATGGAATTCAAAAATTAGATGCAAAAGTTTTTAATTATTATTCTCACCGCTTTAAGCATAAGCGCCTGTAGCTTTCCTGGCGTTTTCAAAATCAATGTCCAGCAAGGCAACATCATCACCCAAGACATGCTCGACACATTAAAAGCAGGTATGACTAAAAAACAGGTTCACTTCGTATTAGGTGCTCCCGTTCTAGACAACACCTTCGATACAGAACTCGAAAACTACGTATACACCTATCAAGTTGCGGGCGGTGAAATCGAGAAACAAACCATAAAAGTCTACTATAGCCAAGGCGTGTACCAACGCTACGAAGGCACACTACTTGAGAGCAACCCAGCATATTAAGCGCTCTATTTAGTCTTTCTTTGCCGCCCGATTTAAGCGAGCCTGTTTAGGGTCGATCATTAATGGGCGGTAAATTTCAATACGATCCCCTTCTTTCAGCTCCTGCTCCAGTGGTTTACGAACCGCTTTACCAAATATTCCCATATCGGCCTTATCGAAATCTATCTCAGGAAAAACCTTATCAATTCCCGAGTTTTTTGCCCCATCAAAAACGTTGGTACCCGGCTTCACCTCGACTGTTAGTATTTTCTGCTTATCAGGCGCGGCATAGGCAACTTCTATTTGGATCATATTTTCCATTATTTACGTTTCCTTAACGATATAATTGATTTGCACGTTCACAGAACGCATCAACCATCGAGTTAGCTGCCTGATTAAATACCTTGGCAAAGGCCATTTTTGCCAAATTTTGTTTAATCTCAAAATCGAGCGTAAGTTCAACCTTACAAGCTCCTTCTTTCAGGTGAATAAATTCCCAGGCGCCTTTTAAATAGCTGAAAGGTCCCTCCACCAGGCTCATAATAATTCTGCCATCTTCAGACAAGTCGTTACGCGTGGTAAACGACTGCTTCAGCGCGCCCTTTTGAACCTCAATGCTCGCCAACATATACTCCGATTCAGACTCCAAGACCTGCGAGCTTGAACACCAAGGAAGAAACTGCGAGTAAGCCGCCACATCATTTACCAGTGCACTCATACGCTCAGCAGAGTGCATAACCAAGGCACTACGATTAATACTTAAAGACATTCACATCACCCTAAACTATCTTACCTCTATTGTACCCGCCAAGACCGTGGTCGCCTAGCCTCAATAAAAACACGCAACATAAATTTTCAGAAGGCTGGCACAAATGACTGAAACATGGTGTAGAATGGTTCATTTTTATAGCCCTAGAAACGTTTAGGTCTATTTGTACGAGATAGTGATAACAATAGATATATGGCCAAGAAAAAACCAAAACAACTGCCAGGCACCATTGCTCTCAATAAGAAAGCTAAACACGACTACCATATTGAAGAAAAGTTCGAAGCCGGACTCGCTCTAACAGGGTGGGAAGTCAAAAGCTTAAGAGAAGGCAAAGCTCAGCTTACGGATTCACACGTATTCCTAAAAAACGGTGAAGCCTGGCTTCTTAACGTCTATATCACACCGCTAACGTCAGCGTGTACTCACGTTATCGCTGAACCAACGCGCCAACGAAAGCTATTGCTACATAAAAAAGAAATCGCAAAGATAAATGCCAAAATGAACCAAGCTGGACACACCTGTGTTGCATTGGCGCTTTATTGGAAAGGAAACCACATCAAATGCGAGATAGCACTGGCCAAAGGTAAGAAAGATCACGATAAACGAGATGCCGAGAAGAACCGTGACTGGGATCGCCAGAAAGCACGTATTGTTCGAGAACACGTAAAATAAATAGGCTTGCCTTGTATTCCCAACAAGCGCCCCTATATAATGACTAACAATTAAATTACGGCATAAGCGACAGTTGCTAAAACACTGGCCGGGACTCGACGTAGTCGAAGCCAAACGCTTAATCTTGGTAAAAGTTACGGGGACGACATGGGCTTATGCCTGTTTTGTCTCAAATTGAAAGCCAATTTCTTGGCCTTCAAAAGGCATAAGCGACAGCGGCTCCGCCCGCTGGCCGGGACTCGACGCAGTCGAAGCCAGACGCTTAATCTTGGTAAAAGTTACGGGGACGACATGGCTTCGACGCTGGTAACAAAACCAAAGGTGCATGCCGAGTGTATAGTGGCACTCGTACTCCAATCGCTATAACTCATAGTTGCAAATGATGACAACTACGGTGCTCAACTAGCTGCGTAAGCAGTGAAAAAGCACTTTTAGGGCTACGGCCCTAACGGTCTTTAGCAAGGTGCCTGTATCGCGCTAATGACTGTCACTCAGAACAGGATCGCCAAGCGGCTTACTCAGGGTCGTTTCGTTAAACTTTACTGAGCTCGCCAACCACGTCCTGCCCGTTGGGCTGTGGAAGGTTAAACTAATTAACGGATTCTAAGCATGTAGAGCCGATGGCAGAGTGCTGACGGACGCGGGTTCAATTCCCGCCGTCTCCACCAAAAGCTGGTTCATCAAGAACCAATAAAGTAGGGAAGTAACCATAAGTTTAGCATTTGCTAAAATTATGGTTCACAGGGAAGCATAAGTTTGGCAACAACCGGACAAATGCAACCCTTTCTAGACTGAAAAAGCTCATTTAATCATAGCGTTATGATTCAATGAGCTTTACTTTTTAATATCTATGATTTGCGAACCTTTTTTTAATCCTTCGACCCGCCCTCAATAAGCATTTCTGATTTGTAAACCTGAAGAAACAGAGCTAACTCATTATTCTTAGTAGATTTAAACCAGA